>JANXFM010000162.1 GCA_024959975.1 Flavobacteriales bacterium | reverse complement strand
AATGCTGACCTGCTCTTTTCCCTACGGAAATTTTTAAAGCACTATCACTGGCTGCTTTCAACAACTCCGGATTCACCAAGGCATCATAAAGAATCACCTTAGCATCTCTTAACGCTCTAAACCCCTTCCAAGTGATTAACTCCGGATCTCCGGGGCCTGCACCCAACAGGATTAATTTCCCTTTGTTAAACTGCTTGCTCATCTTTCTGCTCTCTTAAAACAAAAGCGTCTTTCACCAACTCCTTAGCAAAAGCTAAATAGCTCAGGGCAAAATCTTTTGTTGGTTCTTTTTCATTGATCGCATACACGGTTTCCTGGAAGCTTTTCTCTAATTTGAAATGCGCCTTATTAGGGTATTTCTCATCAAAATCTTTAATAATCATCGCTTGTGTGTTGGTTTTTAATCCTTCGGAAACCAATAATGCTTTTGCCGTATTCACCAAAGCCGAGTACGTATGGTAAATAGAATCTGCGTAAGCTTCTGCTTCTAGTGCTTCAATAGCTGAAGCTAATCGCTCTTCAGATTCTAATAGTAAAGTAGCCACCAGGTCGATGGTTACCCCGGCACATTCTCCCACACCAACTTCAGTTTTAAAATACTCTTCACGACCCCAATCGATAAAGTCAGTATCTACCAAATCATCGGTAGTAGCAAGACCCTTCAGTAGATCATAGAAATAAGCTTTTCCTTGTCTTTGGTAATAATCAATATGGTATTCTCCCTCATTCGAGTGAGATTCATAATCGTCTAAAATGGTTTTCAAAGACAAAGCAACTCTTTTACTTGGTATCTTCACGATCTTATCAGAGATCCTACCTTCACCGTCACTCAAAACTCCCCCTCCCAGAAGTATTTGAACAGCCGGCAAGATTCGCTGCTTTACTTTTATCGCTGAACCGTGATAACCGATCGCTGCCATAGAATGCTGTCCACAAGAATTCATACATCCACTGATCTTGATCTTCAGATTTTTATTGTAGATGTAATCCGGATAGTCGTCTCTTAATACGTTCTCCAATATGCCTGCCACACCGGTACTGTTTGCAATCCCAAGATTACAGGTGTCTGTTCCCGGACATGCTGTAACATCATGAGTACTATCAGCCCCCGGCTCTGCAAAGCCTAGCTTATCTAACTCCTTGTACAATAATTTTAAATTGGCCTCAGGAACAAACTTAATAACAAAGCCTTGTGCAATGGTAAATCGAATTTCATCCGATGCCAGTTTCTGAATAATCTTTGCCAGTGAGCGTGCTTGAGTTGTCGTGAAATCACCTGTAAGTAATCTCACATTTACTGCATAATACCCACTTTGCTTTTGAGCAACTACATTGCTGTCAAACCATTTTTTGTAATCTACGGTATCCACTTCTACCGATACCTCTTCCGCTAATGGTTCAGGTCTGTTACATTCTTCGTAGGCCTCATGATCGATATGGAATGTTTGGTACCTTAAAGCCTTACGCTCCAGCTCAACCAATCTTTGGAATTCTTCTACACCAATCTTTTTAACCAAATACTTTAATCGGGCTTTATTTCTTCTCGCTCTTTCACCATGCTTGTCAAAAACTCTTACCAAAGCCTCACTGTAAGGAATGATCAGGTCTTCCGGCAAGAAATCATAAACCGTATGTGCTAAATAAGGTTGCGCACCTAATCCCCCGGCAATAACTACCTTAAATCCACGGTACTCAATATTATCTACTGTTTTTGTTTTCGCAATAAATCCGATGTCGTGAATAAACGTGTAAGCACTGTCTTCTTCATTTGAAGAAAAAGCAATTTTAACTTTTCTCCCCATCTCCTGAGAAATCGGATTTCTCAGGAAGAAATCAAACATGGCATGTGCATAAGGACTAACATCAAACGCTTCATCTTTTTCTACACCTGCTAAAGCAGAAGCCGTAACATTTCTTACGGTATTCCCACAAGCTTCACGAAGGGTAACATCATCTTTTTCAAGCTCTGCCCATAATTGGGGTGTTCTATCCAAACTCACATAGTGAATTTGAATATCCTGACGCGTGGTAATGTGTAACTTTCCGGTTGAATATTCGTCGGCAACATCTGCAATTCTCAACAACTGATTTACCTTAGTCTTCCCATAAGGAAGCTTAATACGTATCATCTGTACTCCCGATTGACGCTGTCCGTAAACACCACGAGCCAATCGAAGACTTCTAAATTTATCTTCATCGAGTTTTCCATCTTTAAACAGACGGATCTTTCTTTCGAGTTCAATAATATCTTTTTCGACTACAGTATTTTCAAGTTCGGT
Organism: Flavobacteriales bacterium; assembly: GCA_024959975.1. GTDB lineage: Bacteria > Bacteroidota > Bacteroidia > Flavobacteriales > UBA7430 > JANXFM01. The sequence continues at coordinate 4,286 of JANXFM010000162.1, read as the reverse complement.
TCTAAAGCTTTGCATAACGTTTTGGGATTAGAGTTTTTGGGGAATAAAAAAAAACCTTTCGATTAAGAAAGGCTTTGTATGTCTGGGGTTAAAATTATCAACAGGGTACAAAAAACCTTTCTTTGTGTTTACAACAACACACAGCAACGCAGGCACAACAATTCATCATTGCGTTCATTTGTTCGTTTTGTGTACTTGGATTTATCATGCTGTTTTTAAAAAATTGTGAGTTGTTTACTAAATGAAAGTTAATTTACTTACTAGCAACAACAACAGCAACACTTTTGTGCAGAAACACACGGAGACCCCGATACATTCGATAGGTCGGTAGATTCTAGTCTGTTTAGAGACTCTGATGGGGCTAAAAAAGTAATTCGTTTCATCACTTTTAGGGTCTTCTATGAAAATTCAAAATTCTGGGTAAATGTACGAAGATAAATACTTACAAAACAAGTTATTTTTACTTTATTTTTATGCGAGGCCGTTTGCGTACCTGCTTTTTTGTCTAAAAAAACATCCTCTTAAGACTAATGATAGAGAGGCTCAGTATGACAAAAATGAACAGCAAGCTGGAATTATTTCTTCCGATCGATCACGTACTTTATGAGTGCTTGTAATGATGTTTTGGATTCGGAATCAGGCATGTCGGAAATGATCTCTATGGCTTTCGCCTGATACACATACATCTTTTCCTGAGCATATTCCAGTCCTCCGCTTTCACGTACAATGGCAATAACTTCATTTACCTTTTTCGGATTATTATGATGTCTTTTAATCGTATTGATAATCTGCCTACGCGTACTTTTATCGCATTGTTGAAGTGCAAAAATAAGGGGCAAGGTCATTTTTTGCTCTTTAATATCTATCCCTACAGGTTTGCCGATTAGCCCTTGTTTTTGGTAATCAAAAAGATCGTCTTTAATTTGAAAAGCAATCCCGATGGCTTCACCAAAGTTCCACATCTTTTGTATTTGTTCTTCGTCTTTCGAAACAGAGGAACATCCTACAGCACAACAAGCAGCGATCAGTGAGGCTGTTTTTTTACGAATAATTTCGTAATAAACTTCTTCAACAATATCCAATCGTCTTGCTTTCTCGATCTGTAATAATTCTCCTTCACTCATTTCTTCAACAGCGCGAGAAGTAAGTTTTAAAAGGTGAAAATCTTCATTTTTTACGGCCAATAATAAGCCTTTAGAAAGCAAGAAATCACCAACCAAAACGGCAATCTTATTTTTCCAAAGTGCATTAACCGAAAAAACCCCGCGCCGCATATTAGCATCATCAACTACGTCGTCGTGGACTAGGGTTGCAGTATGTAAAAGCTCAATCATCGAAGCCCCCCGAAAGGTGCTTTCATTAACCTCACCACATAATTTGGCAGACAGAAAAACAAACATCGGTCGCATTTGTTTCCCTTTACGCTTTACAATGTAATTTGTGACTTTATCCAATAATGGCGCTTTACTCGTCATCGAGGCCTTGAACTTAGACTCAAAAGAGTCCATTTCATTTTTTATGGGAGCTTTTATTTGATCGATTACCGACATGAAGGCCAAATGTAGTAATAATTGATGTGATTCGTTAGCAATGAGGTCCTGAAACAAGTTCAGAATAACAACTACTTTTTATTGGCTAATTGCCCGCAGGCTGCATCAATATCTTTTCCTCTGCTACGACGAATGTTTACGACCACCCCACGCTCTTCTAAATAGTCTTTAAAAGCATCTACTTTGTGTGCTTTGGCCTGTTTAAATTCGGCTCCGTCAATCGGGTTGTATTCAATAATATTAACCTTACAGGGAATATGTTTGCAGAATTCGTAAAGTTCGTGAGCATCTTGCAATTCATCGTTAAAATTTTCGAATATGATGTATTCGTAGGTTACTCTGGATTGCGTTTTTTCGTAAAAATATTTTAGTGCTTTTGCCAAAACCTCTAAATTATTGGTTTCGTTAATGCCCATAATTTTATCGCGCTTCTCGTCATTTGCAGCATGAAGTGAAAGTGCCAAATTGAATTTTACATCATCATCTGCCAGCTTTTCGATCATTTTAGCTACTCCGGCGGTAGAAACGGTAATCCGTTTCGGCGACATGCCCAAACCTTCTTCAGATGTTATTTTCTCAACAGATTCCAGCACATTTTTGTAGTTCAATAAAGGCTCTCCCATACCCATGTAAACGATGTTCGATAGGGGTTGCCCACTCTGTTTCAGAGCCTGATCACGAATAATTCTTACCTGATCGTAAATTTCGTCGGCATTGATGTTACGCATACGTTTTAAACGCCCGGTAGCACAAAATTCACATGCCAAACTGCATCCTACCTGCGAAGAAATACAAGCAGTCATACGATTCTCGACAGGAATTAATACGCCTTCACAAATTTGATTATCGTACAAGCGAAAAGCGTTTTTGATGGTTCCATCCTTGCTAAATTGAGAGTCATCTATCTGTACGGCATTAATGTCAAAATTCTCTTTTAACATTTTGCGAGTAGGCAAAGAAAGGTTGGTCATTTGGTCGAAATCGGTGGCCGATTTTTTCCACAACCATTCATACACCTGTTTTGCGCGAAAGGCTTTTTCGCCTTTTGCAACAAAATATTCTTTGAGTTTTTCTTTCGATAAAGCTCTGATGTCTTGTTTCTCCTGCTTTTTCATCGCTGCAAAGATAGGGATTCTTACCTTTGGTAAAATTTTGTAGATGCGTATCATTCAAGCTTCATGGATTATTCCTCTAAATGCTGCTCCTGTTGAGAGCGGCTATCTTTACATTGAAGACGATGGAACGGTGATTCACCTAAATGATATCGCTCCCATTACAGACCATTTTGAAGTAGAGGTTTACGAGGGTATTGTTTGTCCCGGATTTGTAAACACACATTGTCATCTGGAACTTTCGCATATGACGGAACTCATGCCTGAAGCTACCGGACTGGCAAAGTTTGTGAGTCAGATTCCACAACGCAGGCAAGAGTGTACACTTGACCCTGCTCAATCAATAAAACATGCCGACCGGAAAATGCATGATGCAGGAATTGTGGCTGTAGGAGATATCTCAAACACAACGGATACTGTAAAAGTAAAAAAAGACAGTCCTGTTAAGTATCATTCATTTGTAGAGCTGTTTGGTCTGGATAAAGATAAAGCCGATATTTTATTGGCTGATGGGTTAAAAATCGTTGAAGAATACCGGTCATCCGGTCTTTCAGCATCGCTTGTGCCTCATGCTCCTTATTCTTTATCTCCTCAATTATTAGAAGGGGTCTATTCCAAGTCCAAAGACCAGTTGCTAACGATTCATCACCAGGAAACTCCTTCGGAAAATGAACTGTTTTTGGAGTCTAAAGGTGAATTGGCGGATTTATTTGAACGTAAAGGATTCGATATTTCTTCTCAATTGGGCTTTGGAAAAAATTCTGCTCAGTACAGTCTGTTGCCATACTTGCCAAAAGAACAGAAAATTCTGTTGGTGCACAATACTTGTTCGGAGGCTACGGACATTGATCAAATAGAAACACATTTTACCCATGCCTATTGGTGTACATGCCCCAAGGCCAATTGGTACATAGAACGCCGATTGCCAAACTATGATCTGTGGCGCGAAAAGAACTTGAAAATAACAATTGGAACTGATTCGCTTGCTTCAAATGATACTTTAAGTGTATTGGAAGAGTTGAAGCTGATCCAAAAGAATTTCTCTCATATTCCTACAAATGAATTACTATCCTGGGCTTGTAAAAATGGAGCCGAATTTTTTGGTTACGATGAATTAGGCTCATTTAAACCCGGAAGTAAGCCGGGGGTTGTTTTGATCGAAAATGTTGATGGCATGCAGTTAACACCGGGGTCTAAAGTAAAGGTGTTGGTGTAAACACATAATCTGTTTTTCAATTTTGTGTTCTTTTTTGTGGTTTTAAAGCAAGACATGTATCAATCTGTTTTACTTAATTTAATAATCTGCTAGTCCGTTTCCGTACCTAAAAGTTTCCTTCGACAAATAAATTGTTTGCTTGCGCAAACCTATTTATGTCCTTTTGCCTTGATGCACCCTTCGACAGGCTCAGGGTGACAATGAAAAGATCAAGGCTTACAAAACTCCGCTATCCTTCTGACTTTATGTCTGAATTAACTAATGAAGAGCTTCAACATTGGAGGTGCACATTTGGCACCTCCAATGTTGAAGTTAAAATGGGCTTACGCTACAAACCTTTCGTGTTCACTGAGCAGGGAGTTGCTCAATTATCAAGTGTATTAAAAAGTCCCAGAGCCATACAGGTAA
>JANXFM010000184.1 GCA_024959975.1 Flavobacteriales bacterium | reverse complement strand
GCTTCCTTCAGATTCGGGTCAACAAAAATTGCCGGCGAACAAGATGTGATTGATGGTTGGGCTACTGCAGTTGGTGATACCATAGATAATTATAATGACATGCTTTTACCTTCTATTCAGGGGTATAGAGTTGCTGCAAATGCAAAGAATAAGGTAAGTACCAAAGGGTTTACCATTGGGATGAATTATTTCTTAAATCAACACATCACCATCAACGGTAATTATTCGTGGAACAAACTCAATAAAGAGGGAAGCGACGACCCTATTATTCCGGCTTATAACACTCCGGAACATAAATATAATATTGGTTTTACAGCCAGAGATCTAAGTATAATCTCAAATTCACACCACTGGGGCTTCAGTATTAATTACAAATGGGTTGAAGGTTTCATCTTCGAAGGTTCGCCACAATTTACGGGTGAAGTGCCAGACTATGCACAATTAGACGCACAAATAAACAAAGAGATTCCATCTATTCATGCAACATTTAAAGTTGGAGCTTCTAACTTACTTAACAACCTGACATATCAGGTTTATGGAGGCCCAAGAGTTGGGAGAATGATGTATGCGTCTTTACAGTTTGACATTAATTAATAACATGCTTTAAACACAATAAGCATCCTTTAAATATTTAGCTTTCAGTGATAGCAGTATAAACAACTGATATCTAGCATGTTTTTATACTATTTTATAATACAGGACAAACTATAAACCTTTTCACGAGCATCTCCCTTTCATAACCCTCTATATTTGTTATTGTAAGAATAAATAAACCTTTACAATGCACGCATTGTTATGTTGATATTTTTTATTATCTTACACCCTAAACTAATTTGTAACTAACCCCCCCTAATATGAAAAATTCATTTTTCAGAGTAATGGGACTAACCCTTACTCTATTTTTATTTTCAACAAACGCGCAAGCCTTAACAGGACTTGCAAGTACTGATGTATCAGGTTGTTTGGATGTAAATGCAACAAACTATGATATAGCTGCAAACATTCAGGCAGAGGATGAATATGGTAATTTACTATGTACCTATGCATCATGTGATGATGCTCCTTCTGAAGGATGTGTCTATACGGATGCATTTTCCGGATGGAACGAGTTTTTTGGCGCTGATGATTGTAAAAATTATGGCGGTACAGCATGTGTATCAGGTTGTTTGGATGTGAATTCAACAAACTTTGATACAGAGGCAACCGTACAATCAGAAGATCAATACGGAAATCTTTTATGTGTCTACGCTTCTTGTGAGGATGCACCATCTGATGGATGTGTTTACGCAGAATCTTTCGGTGCTTATCATGACACATTTGGTCATGAAGCGTGTGTGGGTTATGGCGGAACCGCATGTGGTGAAAACGTATTGGTAGTAGTTGAACATGAAGGATGTTTGGATGCTAATGCAGACAACTACAATGCAGATGCAACGGTTCAAGGACTTGATCAGTGGGGTAACATAGCATGTAACTACAGTTCATGTGATGACATTCCAGATGCAGAAGGTTGTATGTACACAGAAAACTACTCAGCATTCCATGACGGATTTAACGCAGCGAATTGTGAGCAATACGGAGGAACAGCTTGTACAGGAGGTTCTTCAGAAACTTCAGGTTGTACAGACGCAACGGCATCGAATTACAATGCAGATGCTACTGTAGATGATGGAACTTGTGATTATTCATGTGGTGCCAATTGGAATGTTACTGTAACAGACCAAAATCACTCTGTATTTATTGACGGATCCTGGACAGATATTAATGGAGATCCATTAGTAGCAGGTTCTGCATTAGGTGCATTCTACGAAGATTCAAATGGGAATTTAGCATGTGCAGGTTATGCAGAAGTATCTGAAGGTATTGTTCAAATTGCTGTTATGGGAGACGATGCCTCTACTGGAGAAGTAGATGGTTTGGTTGCAGGTCAGGAATTAGTATACCTCATTTGGGATGCTTCAACATGTGAAGAATTTAATGCTGCTATTACTTACTCAAATGGTCCGGAAGTATTTACTTCGAATGGGATTACTTTTGTTAGCGCAGTAGCTGCTGCACCATCCGGTCCTTCTTGCCAAATATTAGAGATGCCTTCCGGTTGGTCTATGTTCTCGACGTATATGATTACTGATGATATGGATCTTGCATCTGTATTGGCTCCAATTATCGACCATGTGATCATCGCTAAGAATAACTCCGGTAATGCTTACTTGGTAGAATGGGACTTCAACGGTGTAGGTGACTTAATCGTTGGTCAAGGATACCAAATTAAGACAGATGCTGCTGTTTCATTAGAAATATGTGGTGACTACGCGACGCCGGACGATAATGCAGTTGATATCGTAGCTGGTTGGAATATGATCGGTTACTTAAGAACTGAGGCAGCTGCAGCTGATGCAGTATTAGCTGACATCAACGCTTCAGGTAACCTAATCATTGCTAAGGATTACAATGGTAATGCTTACTTGCCGGAATGGAGCTTTAACGGTATCGGTGATATGGTTCCTGGTCAAGGTTACCAGTTGAAAACTTCAACTGCTGATGTTCTTCAGTACTTGTCTAACGAGGCTTCTTACAGATTCGCTTCTGCAGAAGTTACTGAAAACAATGTATCTCACTTCGCTAAAGTTGCTGCTACAGATAACAACATGACGGTTGTTATTGAAGACGCTGCTTGGGATGTACTTCCTACAGAAGGTTCTGAGATCGCTGCATTTGATCATGCAGGTAATATGATCGGTTCTGCGATTTACTCTAGCCCGGTAACAGCTGTTACGGTTTGGGGTGATGACGCTACTACTTCATCTAAAGATGGTTTAGAAGTTTCTGAAGCAGTTTCTTTCAAGGTATGGACATCAGAGAAAGTTCTTGACTTTACTGTTAAAGAATGGACTGAAGGTTCTTCTTCTTACAACGTAGACGCTATTAACGTGGCATCTTCTATTGAAACTAATAATGTGATTGCTGACCAATGCTCTACTGAAAGAGTATTAGTGAAAGTGATCAACGTTTTAGGTCAGGAAGTAATCTTGAATAACGATTCATTTAACGGAAAAGTTCTATTCCATATTTACAATGATGGAACTGTAGAGAAAGTTGTTAAGTAACAAACACCTTAAATAAATTTAAAAAAGGGCTCCGTTTTCGGAGCCCTTTTTTAATGTCAATCTTCATCATGACTCTGCCTGCTATTAGGATTTCTTATAGTCTTTTATTTTCCTAATCGTATAATTTATAGGTGACTATGAAAAAAATTGAGTATCACAATTTGCAAATACTGAATGTATCATTTAACTTTGAAAATCGTTTGTTAGAAATCAT
>JANXFM010000147.1 GCA_024959975.1 Flavobacteriales bacterium | reverse complement strand
AAGTTTCTTTGCTTGGTCCACAAACTCCGTTTCCAAAGGAAAACTACGATATCTTTTAAGTAAGCGAAGGTACCATACATCCCGACTGCGATCAAAAATTATCACTGCCAACGGGCTGCCATCTTTCTGGTGTAGATGAAATCTACTTTCAGCCATTCGCTCCCATTTCCATTCATCCAATTTAGCATCATTCATTATTTCTTAATATTTTGGCATTACTAATCATTGCGAAATTAATAAATTAATTATTGAGATAACAAATTTTTTACATGTAAATTGTATTTCTATGTGATATTTGCAGGTAAATTTGATAACATCAACACGAAACGCATAGCGACACGCCAATGTTCTGTAAGTATTTATGATTCGCTGACTCCTAAATAAAAAAAAGTCCCCCCACATCGTGAGAGGACTCCTGCATTCGTAGAATAAATAACCTTAATAGATTTTTAGACTACAATATTGATAATTTTCTTAGGCACGATAATTACCTTTTTAGGTGACTTACCCTCCAAGTAGTGAATTGATTTTTCGTGCGCCAGGATTTGCTTTTCAATCTCAGCTCTGTCCATATCCAAAGCGTATTCTACTTTAAAACGCATTTTCCCGTTAAAAGAAACCGGATACATATGAGAGTTCTCTACCAAATAAGAAGCGTCGAATATTGGGAAGTCCTGATAAGTAACGCCATCTTTATGACCTAATTGCTCCCAAAGTTCTTCGGCAATGTGTGGCGCATAAGATGATATTAATACGACTAAAGGTTCCAAAACAGAACGCTTATTACACTTCTGAGCGGTTAGCTCATTTACACAAACCATAAACGTACTTACCGAAGTGTTAAAAGAAAAGGCTTCAATATCCTCAGCAACTTTCTTAATGGTTTTGTGCAGTGTTTTCAACGCTTCTTGACTTGGCTCGTCATCTGTAACCACAAAATTTCCTTCTGCATCGTGAAACAAACGCCACAGCTTACGCAAGAAGTTATTTACTCCGGAAATACCATTGGTATTCCATGGCTTAAATTGCTCCAGGGGTCCTAAGAACATTTCGTACATGCGAAGTGTATCGGCACCATATTTCTCAACAATCAAGTCCGGACTAACCACATTGTACTTCGATTTAGACATCTTCTCTACCTCTGCCCCACATTTGTAAACACCATCCTCAAGGATGAATTCGGCATCGGCAAAATCAGAACGCCATGCTTTAAAAGCTTCCACATCTAAAACATCATTCTCTACCAGGTTTACATCTACATGTATCGGTGTCGTTTCATGCTGGTCTTTGAGTCCGTAAGAAACAAAAGTGTTGGTGTCCTTAATGCGGTAGGCAAAGTTCGAACGACCTAAGATCATTCCCTGATTGATCATCTTTTTAAATGGTTCCTGCTCAGAGACCAAGCCCATATCAAATAAGAATTTCATCCAAAAACGCGAGTACAATAAGTGTCCGGTAGCATGCTCGGAACCACCGATGTACAAATCTACATTTCGCCAGTATGATTCTGCTTCTTTAGAAATAAAAGCTCCATCGTTTGTAGCATCCATGTAACGTAAGAAGTACCACGAAGAACCCGCCCAACCTGGCATGGTATTCGTTTCTATGGCATTTCCTTCGGTGGTCTCCCACTTTTCAGCTCTCGCCAATGGGGGCTCACCATCTTCAGTAGGTAAGTATTTTTCTACGGCCGGCAAGGTCAGTGGAAGGTCTTTATCGTCCATCACCTTTGGCAATCCATCTTCAAAATAAATCGGGAAAGGCTCTCCCCAATATCTTTGGCGCGAGAAGATAGCATCGCGAATACGGTACTGGATTTTTCCATAACCAATTCCTTTTTCTTCAATCTTCTCAATAATTACTTTTGTCGCTTCTTGTACCTCTAAGCCATCTAAGAACTCTGAATTTAAAATTGTCCCTACTTTCCCATCGTGCGATTCGTGAGGTAAATTCCCTCCGGAGATCACTTGCATCAGGGGTAAATCAAAATGCTTTGCAAAAGCAAAGTCACGAGTATCGTGAGCCGGAACGGCCATTACAGCACCTGTTCCGTAGCTTGCCAATACATAATCGCCAATCCAAACGGGAATTTTAGTTCCGGTAAACGGAATTTTTACATAAGCTCCTGTAAATTGTCCGGAAACCGTTTTTACATCCGACATACGATCGCGTTCGGAACGCTTTTTCGTTTGATCAAGATACTCCTGAACGGCTTCTTTGTATTCATCGGTGGTAATGCGAGAAACATATTCATGCTCCGGTGCAAGTGTCATGTAAGACACACCAAAAATCGTATCAGGACGCGTGGTAAACACTTCTATTTCAAGATTTTCATCTGCAGCAAGGGCCTCGCTTTCCAACTCAAATCGAATGGATGCACCTTCCGAACGACCAATCCAGTTTTTCTGTTGTTCTTTGATGGCATCCGTCCAGTCTACCGTATCCAAACCGTCGATTAAACGTTGTGCATAAGCCGTAATTCGCATCGACCATTGCATCATTTTCTTCTGAACAACCGGGTGACCACCACGCTCAGAAAAACCATCTTTTATTTCATCGTTGGCCAAAACCGTTCCTAATTCAGAACACCAGTTTACCATGGTTTCCGAACGAAACGCCAAACGATAATCTAATAATATTTCTTCTTGTTCTTTAGTAGTTTTTGCATTCCACTCAGCTGCAGTAAAAGTATCTGTCTCATCACATTCAGCTTTAACAGTAACATTTCCTTCAGCTTCAAAACGCTGCACCAAAGTTTCGATGGGCTTTGCCGTGTCTTCGTCCTTACAATACCAGGCATTAAATATCTGCTTGAAGATCCACTGCGTCCATTTGTAATAGTTTGGCTCGCAAGTTCGAACTTCCCTGCCCCAATCGAATGAAAAACCGATCTTATCAAGTTGCTCACGATAACGGGCAATATTTTCATCAGTAGTAATCGCCGGATGTTGTCCGGTTTGAATGGCATATTGCTCAGCCGGCAAACCAAAAGCATCGTAGCCCATTGGATGCAATACATTAAACCCTTTCAAACGCTTGTAACGCGAGTAAATATCTGAAGCAATGTATCCCAATGGATGACCTACGTGCAATCCGGCACCCGATGGATAAGGGAACATGTCTAAAACGTAATATTTAGGCTTATCAGAATTGGCTTCCACTTTAAACGTTTTTTCCTTCGCCCAACGCTTGCGCCACTTCTCTTCTATGCTTCTAAAATTGTACTCTGTCATAATTCCTAATCTGCAAATTTACAAGACCTTAGCAGGTCGTTTTTTGAGATTGGCAAAGATAGGTTTTTTACACTAAATGGGCTGTGACAAACAATAAATGGTTTTAAGCAGATCTCTACAATTTTCAGAAGTGAGAGCGGGTATTCAATGCGTGCAGATATGAAGTATCAGCTAGAAAGTACGATAGTAGGTTGGTAGGTGGCAGGGGGGCTCGGGGGCTATTCATTAAATCGTATGAATTACTTTTACACCCCTGTTGTCCCCTCAAGGGGACAATACCTAACAACCAACCCTTCGGTAGGCCTGCCTGCGGTAGGCAGGCTCAGGGTGACAATCTCCAACAACTACCAACCAACAACTACCAACCAACAACTAATTTTAGTATTTTAGCTTTTTAAATTAACCCAATTGATCCCAAAGGAAACCATAGATCTGATTTTCGAAACGGCCCGCATAGACGAAGTCGTTGGCGATTTTGTACACCTCAAAAAACGTGGTGTAAATCTGCTTGGGAATTGTCCTTTTCACGACGAAAAAACCCCGTCTTTTACGGTTTCTCCTGCAAAAGGCATTTACAAATGTTTTGGTTGTGGCAAAGGGGGTAACTCGGTAAACTTCGTGATGGATCACGAACACTTCACGTATCCTGAGGCTCTAAAATATCTTGCGAATAAATACAATATCTTTATTGAAGAAACCGTTCGTACTCCCGAACAAGAGGAGGCTGCGAACGATAGAGAAAGTATGTTTATCGTTAGCAATACTGCGAACGAATATTTTCAGGAACAACTTTTCAATTCTGATGAAGGTCGCGCCATTGGTTTAAGCTATTTTAAAGAACGGGGTTTTAGAGAAGATACCCTCAAAAAATTCCAACTGGGTTACAGCCCGGAAAAAAGTGATGCCTTTAGTACCCACGCACTCAAAGAAGGTTACAAAATAGAATTCCTGGAAAAAACAGGTCTTACCATTCCAAAAGAGTCGAGAAATTACGATCGCTTTCACGGTAGGGTTATGTTCCCAATTCGTTCATTATCGGGAAGAGTTTTAGGTTTTGGAGGACGAATATTAAAAAGTAATGTAAAAGCTGCCAAATATCTCAACTCGCCGGAAAGTGAAATTTACCACAAGAGCAAAGTGCTTTATGGTATGTACTACGCCAAAAATAGCATCGTAAAAAAGAACCGATGTTTATTGGTTGAAGGTTACACCGATGTTATTTCCATGCACCAGTCGGGAATTGAAAATGTGGTTGCCTCCTCGGGGACTTCACTTACCATAGATCAAATAAAACTGGTAAAAAGATTTACCAATAATATTACCCTCCTGTTTGATGGTGATGCCGCCGGACTTAAAGCAGCGCTCCGTGGGGTTAATCTAATCTTAGAAGAAGGACTTAATGTAAAGGTGGTGACTTTTCCGGATGGAGAAGACCCGGATTCTTATGCTAAAAAAGTAAGTTCCGAGGAGTTGGAAAACTACATAAACTCTGAAGCGAAAGACTTCATAGAGTTCAAATGTTCTTTGTTATTAGAAGAAGCCAAAGAAGATCCTGTAAAACGAGCAGAACTCATTAAAGATGTAGCAGCTACGATTGCGCTTATCCCGGACCATGTATCCCGAACTGTTTATGCACAAACTTCATCTAAAATACTGGGCATAGAAGAACAAGTCGTATTCGCAAGCATAGAACAATCGCGTTCGGGCAAATCGACAAATAGTTCAAAACCAATGCAGGTGGTAAGCAGCCCTAAACAGAGGGTTAAGCCGGAAGCCTTAAGTACGAACCTGGAAGAGTCAACACTAATACGTTTATTGGTTATTTACGGTACATATGCCCTGCATTTTGAATATGAAAATGAAGCCGGTGAAGAAGAAACAAAGATGTCTGCAGCAGAATTCATCATTTCAGAATTAAACGAAGATGATATTCAATTTACCCATCCTTCATACAGTAAAGTGTACAACGAAATTACAGCTCATATTCAGGAACATAACTCGATCCCTGAGCAAAAATACTTTGTTCATCATCACGATCCTGACATCACACAAACTGTATCAGAGCTGTTAAGCGACAAGCATCAATTAAGCGACTGGGCAAAAAAAGAGATCATTGTCCCTACAGAAACTGAAAAACTCAAAGAGATCGTTATTGAAGGTGTTATTCGATTAAAGTCAAAACAAGTAAAACTTAAAATCGAAGAAATGCTTCAGCAAATGAAAAACAATGAAGTTCCCGAAAATGAACGCCTTAGCTTCATAAGCGATTTTCAAAAATTAAATGATCTTTCCATGTACATAGACAAAGAGTTGGGAAGAGAGTGTTAAGCAAAACAAGCCCACATTTTTTGCGAATTCAATAAATTATTCCAGCTACTTATCAGCATTATTTTCATCTCATCATATCCAAACTAAAATTTTACAATATCTTTGCTTCAAATTAGAACGTTACAATGCCTAAACACACTCAGTTTAAAGTAGGCGGAGTACCGGAACACTTTAACCTCCCTTGGAAAAAAGCGATAGAAGAAAACCGCTTTGCAGCACACGCTATCGACATCTCTTGGAAAGATTATTGTGGAGGTACAGGGGCCATGACCAAAGCCTTGCGCGAAGGCGAATTAGATATTGCCATCTTACTTACCGAAGGAATGATTGCAGACATTCACCGCGGAAATCAAAGTAAAATTGTACAATTTTATGTGAAATCACCACTGCGTTGGGGAATTCATGTGGGAGCGCAATCAAAATTTAAAACCGTGGCAGATTTGGAAAATACCAAAGCAGCTATTTCTCGCTATGGTTCTGGATCACATTTAATGGCTTATGTGAATGCTGACAATCACAACTGGAATTTAGACAAACAAAAATTTGAAGTCGTTAAAAGTTTAGACGGAGGTCGTGAGTTTTTAACTAAGGGGGAAGCAGATTATTTCCTTTGGGAAAAATTTACTACCAAACCTTTTGTTGATAATGGTGAATTCAGAATTGTTGGTGAATGCCCTACACCATGGCCTAGCTTTGTCGTTGCTGTTCGACAAGATCTACTCGTTACTCATTACAACGAAATCGAACAAGTTTTAAATATTGTTAACGACTCATGCAAAGAGGTGAAAGCAAACCAAAACTCTATTGAAGAAATTTCCGAACGTTATCAATTGAAAAAAGAAGATGTGGCAATTTGGTTCAACGAAACCGAATGGGCATGTAATGGAATCGTTGACGCTGAAACGATTGATCAGGTTCAGGAACGTTTGATGAGCCTGGAAATTATCGGTGCAAAAATGGATTTCGATTTATTATGCAGTCCATTTGATGAAAAGCTAAAAGCAAAAGTTACGAAGTCTTAATATCTCTTACTCCCAACTGAATACTTACATTTCCCTTCCACTTGTTTTCTCGGATCGCATAACAAATATCAAAGGCTAAACCCTTGCTCACATATCCCGAATGGCTTCCCAACTTAAAGGCGATGCCATTCATTTCTGATAGTTTTTCCTTCTCAGTGCACATGTGTAATTTGAGGTGTTCATTTTCAACACCTACTGCTCTGCTGTAACCTCTATCCATCACATTTTTAGTCATAAATAAAGGTGCCATATTCTCGGGGCCAAAAGGCTCAAATTGCTTTAATATGTTATTAAATCCACTGGTGATGTCTGCAAAATCAAGTTCTGCATCAATTTCTAAAACTTCTGTTTTCTGATCTTCCTTAATCGTTGTGGAAACTACTTTTTCAAAAGCCTCTTTAAAAGCTTCATAATTTACTTCCTTAAGCGTTAATCCTGCCGCGTATTTATGCCCGCCAAATTGCTCTATGTGCTCTTTACAAGCCTCCAAAGCTTCATACACATCAAAACCGTTTACCGAGCGCACTGAAGCCGTTAAACACCCCTTGCTTTTGGTGAAAACTACCGTTGGCCTGTAATAAGTTTCTGTTAATCTGGAGGCCACAATACCAACAACACCCTTATGCCATTCGGGATGATAAACAACTGTAGCAGCTCTTTCTTCTTCTTTATGTGCCTTTATTTGAGCTAAAGCTTCTTTTGCTATGCGCTGATTATGAGCTCTTCGCTCTGTATTGTATTCTTCAATTTCATTGGCTGTTTTTATTGCCATAGACTTGCTTTCTTCAATCAACAAATACACAGCATTATGCGCATGTTTCATTCGTCCGGCAGCATTAATCCGTGGCGCAATGGTAAATACCACATCGGTAATCGTCATTGCTCCGAAACTTTTATGCTCTCGCATCAAGGCCTTCATTCCCACTCGTGGATTTTCATTCAAAAGCTTCAAACCATAAAAAGCCAAAACTCTATTTTCTCCAACAATAGGAACGATATCTGCCCCAATAGCAACAGCAACCAAATCGAGATATTTGAAGGCAATCGTTTCATCTAAACCCTGGTGTTTGAGATAAGCTTGCATCAGTTTAAAACCTACACCACAACCACACAATTCTTTA
>JANXFM010000183.1 GCA_024959975.1 Flavobacteriales bacterium | reverse complement strand
GGATTAGAAGCAAAAGATAAAATGCAAAATACTTTCACTTCAGAATAAATACATCATCGATTTAATGTTAGCTTAAAAATCATAATTAATATCGTTTTTTCATTTAATTCTTTTAAGCTTCATAAAATGGAGGGAATATTTGCTTCTAAATAGGACTTATTGTAAATTGTTTTATGGTTTCGTTTCCTGAAAATATCGAAGTAGATCGTGTTGGAATTCTTTTAAGAAAGGAATTACAGCATACTATTGTAGAATATAGAAAAGATGGTATTGTACATGTAGTATATAAGGCGGGGTGCACTGTTACTATTGCAGACATTTACGCGATGGCAAAGTTTATTTCCCGTATTGGAGTGGCAAATAAATATAAGTTTCTTACTGAGGCCGAGCAAGGTTCTGCGGTGGAGAATGAAGCGAGGCTTTTTTTGGCTACTGAAAAAGGAAGTTTGTTTATGTTGAAAAATGCGCTTTTATGTAGATTTTTAATGATTGAAATGGTCAGTAATTTTTTCATTAGAATAGACAATCCTGTAATTCCGACAAAAATATTTAAAGATAAAACCAAGGCAATAGAATGGTTATTGAGTTCTTCTTCAGATAAAATTGTCAATTAAGTCTTCCAGACCATATAATTTTCCCTGATGGTTTGTTTGAAGAAAAGTTTATATCTTTTTTCCTTATATCTAAACAATGGATTTCAAAAACAAACGCAATAGGTTTAATTCCTTATATGTAGTAATTGATTAGTCGTATTCCTTTTTAAATACTGAGGATTTTCCACATAATCACTCAAACCCTCGTGTTTCAGGGTTTCTTTTAAATTGTAGAGCTGTATTAGGTCTTTGTAAAAGAGTTCGAGAACTGGTTCGCCTTGTGTACAAAGGCCTTCTCAGAAATGAGGAGGCTTTTTTGTTTTTTCTTTAGATTTGAAACTCGTGTAATTATTTATTAATATAATTGTAGCAGGAGTGTATCTGCAAGCAAGGTTACGGTATTAATTGATATTTTTACTAAATCTTTAGCTGTGCTAAAATTCAAAGTATAACACTTAAGTAATCAAATTTCATACACTTGGAACAACTAATTAACTACATCACTAGCAAGATTAGCTTAAGCCCAGAAGCTAAAGACTATATTTATTCAATTTCAAAAAAAAGAATAGTTGAAAAGGGTGCTGTGCTAATTTGTGAAGGTCAAAAAGTCAATAAAATATTTTTTGTAACAGAGGGTTGTTTAAGTTCATATTGCACTGATGAAGTGGGTAGAGAACATACTTTGCAATTTGCGATTAAAAATTGGTGGATTAGTGATTATATCGCGATTTACAATAATGAACGATCTCAATTAACCGTTGAAAGTCTAAAAAAGTCACAAGTTATTGAGTTTAGTACGCAAGGGCTTGAAGACTTACTCATTAAATTTCCAGAATTCGAGGTGTTTCAACGTAATAATCTAGAAAGGCATTTAGTTTCCTTACAAAAAAGAATATTAAATCAATTGCAGTTATCTGCTTCTGAAAGGTATGATGTGTTCGTGCAGCAATACCCGGATATAGAGTCGTTTACACCCAATTACCATATTGCTTCCTATTTAGGTATAACTCAAGAAAGCTTGAGTCGTATACGATTTGATAGAGGTAAAAAATAAATTTTTTACCATACATCAATTTCTTCGAAGACTCCTATACCTAAATTTGTATCAAACTTTAAATTTAAAAGATGAGAGCATTACAGATAAAAGGTTATGGAGATATAAAAGCTAGTTTAGCTTTTGGTGAAATAAAAAAGCCTGTCATTAAAAACAATCAGGTGCTCGTAGAGGTTCACTCTGCTGGTGTAAATCCAATTGATTACAAAATTACTGAAGGCTTATTAAAAAGCATACAGAAACTAAATTTTCCTGCTCCCATTGGTTTTGATGTATCAGGTGTCGTTGTGGAGAAAGGATCTGATGTAAAAAACTTAAATATTGGAGATGAGATTTATTCTAGAGTTTCCTCTGATTCACCCGGTACTTTTGCGGAATATGTTGCAATAGATGGTGATTTAGTAAGTCTTAAACCTAGTAATGTAAACTTCAGCGAAGCATCAGGTTTGCCATTGGTAGCACTTACCACAATTCAAAGTTTTGAGAAAGCAAACTTAAAATCAGGTGATAAGATATTGATTCATGCTGGCTCAGGTGGTATTGGCACATTTGCAATTCAATATGCAAAAAGTATGGGGGCGTATGTGTACACCACCACAAGTACAAAAAATGTAGCTTGGGTAAGTGAATTGGGAGCTGACCGAGTAATTGATTATAAAAAGGAGAATTACTTAGATGTTGTAAATGAAATTGATGTTGTTTACGATACACTTGGTGGTAATTATACACACGATGCATTTGAGGTAATTAAAAATGGAGGGAAAGTTATTAGTATTGCAGGAGAAATAGATAATGAAACTGCAAAAGAATTAAACCTAAATTCAATTATTCGATTTTTACTGGCACTTAAAAGAAGAAAGATTACAAAACAAATAAAAAAGAAATCTGCCTACTATAAATTTCTGCTTATGGAGCCAAGCGGTTCTCAATTGACAAACATTAAAACACTCGTAGAATCACAATTAATTAAGCCTGTTTTAGATAAAGAATTTTCATTTTCAAAGTCAATTGAAGCTTTACTTTATCAAAAGTCTGGTAGAGCAAAAGGGAAAGTAATTATTAAGGTGAAATAATTCCAATAAATTTATCATAATCACTCAAACCTTCGTGTTTCAGGGTTTCTTTTAAATCGTAGAGAGCCACTAAGCCTTTGTGAAAGAGTTCGAGAGCCGGCTGGCTCTGTGTACAAACCCTTCTCAGAAATGAGAAGGGTTTTTTGTATCTTTCGGTTTTAATCGTCCCCTCAACTATGAAAAATTTATTCTACACCTTACTCCTTTTACCTTTTATTGTTTTTGCTCAAATTCCTCAAGCCATTAATTATCAAGCTACTGCTTATGATGGAAGTGGTGAGGAGCTTTATGGTCAGGATATTGACGTAAAGCTATCGATTATTAAAGGCGCTGCCTCCGGAGCATCTCAATGGGTAGAGCTTCATTCGGTAACTACTTCTGAAGCGGGTTTGTTTAACTTACATATTGGTCGTGGAGAAAAGCTTGGAGGGGCAATCGAAACCTTTACTGCTATTGATTGGCTTACTCATGCACATTTCCTTAAAATAGAATTGGATGTAGAAAAAAATGGTTCTTATGTGGATTTTGGAACGCAACAATTTATGACGCTTCCTTATGCTTTATATGTTGAGGAGTCTAGCGATTCATCGGTTCAAGGTCCTCAGGGGGTGCAAGGAGCGCAAGGCGTTAA
>JANXFM010000186.1 GCA_024959975.1 Flavobacteriales bacterium | reverse complement strand
AAAAAACACCCCCTTAGGTGTGCTGAAAGCTGACTGCTCAAAAAAGTCTTGCAGTCTTTAAGTTGTAACTTTTTTCTACATATTTCTACGATACTGCCCGCCGACTTCAAACAAAGTTGACGTCATTTGCCCCAGAGAACAGGTCTTAGCTGCTTCCATCATTTCAGCAAATATGTTTTCATTATGGAGTGCCGCAGCTTGAAGTTTTTTCAAAGAATCGGCCTCGGTATCTTTATGCGTCTCATGTAGATTATCCAGCATATTGATCTGGTATTTCTTCTCCTCTTCCGTAGCACGAATAACTTCTGCAGGAATTACTGTAGGAGAACCCTTAGAACTTAAAAAAGTATTCACTCCTATAATGGGATACGCTCCTGTATGCTTTAACGTTTCGTAATAAAGACTCTCTTCCTGGATCTTGCCTCTCTGATACATCGTTTCCATGGCACCCAGTACGCCACCTCTTTCGTTAATACGATCAAATTCTTCCAATACAGCTGCCTCAACTAAATCGGTAAGCTCCTCTATAATGAATGAACCCTGAATCGGATTTTCGTTTTTCGCCAATCCCAACTCACGATTGATGATCAACTGAATGGCCATAGCTCTACGCACCGACTCTTCCGTAGGTGTCGTAATCGCTTCATCGTATGCATTGGTATGAAGTGAATTACAGTTGTCATAGATTGCATACAAAGCCTGAAGCGTCGTACGGATGTCATTAAAATCGATTTCTTGTGCGTGTAAAGAACGACCCGAAGTTTGAATGTGGTACTTCAATTTCTGAGCACGTTCACCGGCACCATATTTATTCTTCATCGCCTTCGCCCATATCTTTCTGGCAACTCTACCGATCACAGAATATTCCGGATCAATACCATTCGAGAAGAAGAAGGATAAATTTGGACCAAAGTCATTGATTTCCATGCCACGACTTAAATAGTACTCTACGTACGTAAAACCATTGCTTAAAGTAAATGCCAGTTGCGTGATTGGGTTTGCTCCGGCCTCAGCAATATGATAACCGGAAATAGATACCGAATAAAAATTTCGAACGGTATTCTGTATAAAATACTCTTGAACATCTCCCATTAAACGCAAAGCGAATTCCGTAGAGAATATACAGGTGTTTTGTGCCTGATCTTCTTTTAAGATGTCTGCCTGAACCGTACCTCTGACTTGAGATAAAGTACGTTTCTTAATGTCTTGGTACACATCTGCAGGAAGAACCAGATCGCCCGTAAGACCTAATAACATCAATCCTAAACCATCGTTACCCTCCGGTAGATCACCCTGGTAAACAGGTCTGGAAACAGCTCTTTCCTTAAAAATGGTTTCAATCTTCTTCTCTACCTCTTTCTCTAAATCATGCTCTTTAATGTACAACTCACACTGCTGGTCGATGGCCGCATTCATAAAGAAAGCCAATAACATGGGTGCAGGACCATTAATCGTCATCGAAACAGAAGTACCCGGCGCCGACAAATCGAAGCCGGAATACAATTTCTTGGCATCATCCAAACAACAAATCGAAACACCGGCATTACCGATCTTTCCGTAAATATCAGGTCGGTGACCCGGATTGTTACCATATAAAGTAACCGAGTCGAAAGCTGTAGAAAGACGCTTGGCCGGCATTCCCAAACTCACATAGTGAAAACGACGATTGGTTCTTTCAGGGCCACCTTCACCGGCAAACATACGTGTGGGGTCCTCACCTTCTCTTTTAAAAGGAAATAAGCCCGAAGTAAAGGGGAATTCACCCGGCACATTTTCCTGTAAGGACCATCGAAGAATATCGCCCCAACCTTTGTATTTAGGAAGACAGACTTTTGGTATCTGAATGTGAGAAAGTGATTCAGAATGTGTTTGAATCGCCAATTCCCGGCCTCTCACCTTAAACTTATACAAAGGTACTTTGTATTTTTCAAGCTTTTCTGCCCATTGCTCAATAATAAGCATATTCTTAGGTGCCAGGTCCAAGGCAACTTTCTCATAAGTTTCCTGAAGCCCCTTAATTAACCGGTCTTTATCTTCAAGTTCGGTAGCTTTAAGGGTCAGCATCGACTCATTTAAAGCGTATAGTTTCTGAGCAACCTCTACCTGCTCATCCACCCACTTATCGTATGCTCTGTTATTTTCTGCAATTTCAGAAAGGTAACGAACACGTTTGGGTGGAATAATAAAGATCTTTTCAGATTGTTCTTCTGACGGAGTATAACTAGAGCTTAGATCAGCTCCCGTTTTCTCAACAACCTTGTTTACCACTGCTCGATACAGGGAATTCATCCCAGGATCATTGAACTGAGAAGCGATGGTTCCGTAAACCGGAAGCTCTTCATCTTTTGCCTCCCATAAATTATGGTTGCGCTTGTATTGTTTCTTTACATCACGTAATGCGTCTAAAGCTCCACGCTTATCGAATTTATTTAAGGCGATTACATCGGCAAAATCCAGCATATCAATCTTCTCCAACTGCGTGGCTGCCCCATATTCAGGCGTCATCACATATAAGCTGGCATCAGAAAACTCTTCAATTTCCGTGTCTGACTGACCAATACCGGAAGTTTCAAGAATGATCAGATCAAAATTCGCTGCTTTTAAAACTTCAAGAGCTTCCGAAACATGCTTTGATAGTGCCAGATTAGATTGACGTGTGGCCAGAGAACGCATGTAAACGCGTTCGTTATTGATGGCATTCATACGAATACGGTCACCTAACAAAGCCCCACCGGTTTTTCTTTTGGAAGGGTCCACAGAAACAATAGCTATTTGCTTGTCCTCAAAATCAATTAAAAACCGACGAACCAATTCATCCACCAAAGAAGATTTACCGGCACCGCCCGTACCTGTAATTCCCAATACCGGAACCTCGTTCTTAGCAGAAAGCTCACGAATAACATTTAAGGTATCTTCATATTTCTCCGGGAAATTCTCCGCTGCCGAAATCGCCTGAGCAATTACTTTTTTGTCTTTAGCCTGTATTTTTTCAAGCACATCTTCGGGAAGATGCTCTCCTGTTGCAAAATCACTCTTCTCTACCAGATCATTGATCATTCCCTGTAAACCCATCTCACGACCATCATCAGGAGAATAAATTCTTGTGATACCGTAATTCATCAGGTCTTTTATCTCTTCAGGAAGGATTACTCCTCCTCCACCACCGAAAATACGGATATGCCCTGCACCTTTTTCCCGGAGCAGGTCGTACATGTACTTAAAATACTCATTATGCCCTCCCTGATAGGAAGTCATCGCGATAGAATTCACATCTTCTTGTATGGCTGTATTTACTACTTCTTCAACCGAACGGTCGTGTCCAAGGTGAATGACCTCTACCCCGGTAGCCTGAATAATGCGACGCATGATATTGATTGCTGCATCGTGCCCATCAAACAATGAGGCTGCAGTTACGATACGTATTTTATTTTTTGATTGATACGATTTCTGTATTTTCATACTCCTAATATATTCAATAAAATAGATTCCAAAATTATAAAAATTAAGCAGAATAAATGACTAAAACTAATTTACTAAAATACATACCTTTGCCGGCTTATGGAATCGTGGGCAACATATGGATACTGGGGATTGTTCCTTTCTGCATTTCTTGCAGGCTCGGTCATTCCATTTGGTGCTGAGCTTTTACTAGGAGTTCTCCTCTATCAGGGATTTCCTTTATTTCCATTAATACTCGTTGCCACACTTGGTAATTGGCTGGGTGGATACACAGCATTTTTCATGGGCTATTACACCCGATGGGTTTTACTTGAAAAGTACTTTAAAATTACACCCTCTCGGGTGGAGCAATTTACATGGAAGGATCGCTTTGCTCCTGAATTGCTTGCATTATTATGTTGGATCCCCATCTTGGGCTCTATAATACTTATTAGCCTTGGCATCATGCAAAGCTCCATCTTAAAACAGGAGTCTTTATGTTTATTGGCCGCCTGGTGCGCTACTTTGTTTGGGCACTATTGAGCATCGAAGTGATTGATGCTTTGTAGTTCTATTATTGTCTTGCAGTCTTGAAGTCTTGCCGTCATTCTGAACTTGTTTCAGAATCCCATAGATGACGCACTCTGCCAGTTGGAATGGATAAAATAATTCTTTGCTGAGAAATCTTTTTAGCATTGGGATCCCGAAACAAGTTCGGGATGACGATACTGATCACTGGTCACTAATAAAAATCGGGATCGCGAAAACTTCCATATCACCTTTTTTATTGTATTTTTGATGCGAAAATTTTCAAACAGCTCATGGCAAACACTCAAGAACTCCAACAAACTGTAAGTCAGGTACGTAGAGATATCGTACGTATGGTACATGCAAATAATTCCGGACATCCGGGTGGTTCATTAGGTTGCACCG
>JANXFM010000025.1 GCA_024959975.1 Flavobacteriales bacterium | reverse complement strand
AGCCCGTTGGCAGTGATAATTTTTGATCGCAGTCGGGATGTATGGTACCTTCGCTTACTTAAAAGATATCGTAGTTTTCCTTTGGAAACGGAGTTTGTGGACCAAGCAAAGAAACTTGCCACAGATTTCCTTGGCGAAGAAGACCTTACAAATGCGAAGTGGCAAGAAAAGGATAAAACCTCACATTCTCTGTGCAATCAGAAAGGGGAATTGTTGGCAATTCTTGATTTTGATGTAGAGGCTCAAAAATGGGTCGCCAAAATTCTGAGAAGACAATACGAAACCCTCTTAGGTAAAGAAGCTGGTCTTGATGAGCCAGAGAAAGTACAAATACTTACTGAAGACCTGATAAATGCAGAACAAGCTTGTCATTACAGATATGTCATAAACAAGTTTAAAAAGGGAATTGAAGTACAATAAGTCACTTACCTCCTTAAATTCGTGTCTACGTAATTAAACATCGTTTGGTTACGTGGTTTTTATTGTCATTTTGAGGCTCCCTCTGCTAGGCTCCGGGGCGAGGCAAAAGCACGTTTAATTTTATGTTAAACTGACATGTAACTATGAACTATTTATGCCTTTTATTGTTATGTGCAAGTGGTGCAATCGCCCAAATTTCAGACGATTTTTCCGATGGTGATTTTAAACAAAACCCTCGCTGGTTTGGCATGCAAAATAATTTTGAAATTGACCCTGAATACAGACTTCATTTAAATGCTCCAGGAGAAAATTCATCCTCCTATTTGGCGCTTAAAAGTCGTGTTTTGGAAAACGCCTCTTGGGAGATGAGTTTAAAATTAGATTTTAACCCGTCTTCTTCAAACTATTTGGATTGGTATGTCATGGCCAATGATACGCTGCTTGAAAATTGTTCTAAAGCTTACTTTGTACGCATAGGAAATTCGGAAGACGAAGTATCTCTGTATCGACAAAAAAATGGTGAGATTACTAAAATTATTGATGGCTTAGACGGAAGGGTTAACATGACTCCTGTTGAAATTAATCTCAAAGTTGAGCGATTATCCGGTGGGCATTGGGCTTTGTGGATTGATTTATTAGATGAAAATGGATGGATTCTGGAGGGAAGTATTCAGGATCATCAAATTAATGATACACAATATTCCGGAGTGAATTGTGTGTACACCTCTACACGTAGTAATAAGTTTTATTTCGATGATTTTTTCATTAGTGGGAATCCTTTTATTGACAGCATCCCTCCTGTTTTAGTTGTGGCTGAAATACGGAACGAAAATCTCATACGATTGGAATTTGAATCAGATGATCTATCAGAAATATATGAAGCACAATTTGAAATTCTACCCTCCAACATTTACCCAAATAACAGCTCTAAAAATGGATCCCAAATTCAACTTTTGTTTGAAAATGCTCTACCTCTTAATCAGGAATTTCAACTTAAAATATCTGCAGTTACTGATACGTCAGGAAATCTTTTGAATGACACGATTCTTGATTTTTATGTTCAGAAACATCGTCGCTTCGATCTAATCATCAATGAGATTATGATAGATTCAGAGCCTGTTGTTCAATTGCCAAATGCAGAATACATTGAGCTGTACAATCGTGCAAATTACCCTCTAACCCTTGAAGGTTGGAAGTTGAAAATTAATGACCATCTAAGAGAAATTCCAACCATCCTTCTTGAGTCAAATGAATACCTCATCCTAATTGACAAAGAAGATTCCTTGTTGTTTGAAGAGTTTCCTTTTCAATGTCTCGATTTCTGGCCTAATCTGAACAATACAGAAGCTTATGTTGGACTATTTGATGAAAATAACCGTATCGTTCATGAGGTTCAATATCATAAATCCTGGTATCAAAACACAAATAAAGAAAATGGTGGTTGGTCTCTGGAAATAATCGATCCTGAAAATTATTGTTCCGGAAAGAATAATTGGATCGCATGTAAAAATAGCTTCGGAGGAAGTCCCGGTTTTGTAAATAGTGTCAATCAGGAAAATCCCGACACAACGGCACCCTTTATTAAAAAGATAGAAGTCCTTGAAAATAATAAAATACAAATTACTTGGTCCGAAAACCTTTACGATTCTACACTTTATTTTTTCGACTCCTATGTCTTTTCAAATGGAATGACCCCAAGTTCAATCAATCATTCTATGGACAAAACCGATATTCAATTTTTTGATGATCTGGAAGAAGGTGTACTCTATGGAATAAGTGTGCATAATATCGAAGACTGCCAGCGTAATAGAATGGAACAAATTTATTCGGAATTTGTACAAGGAATTTGGCCGGAAAAAGGATCTGTTTACCTCAATGAAATTTTGTTTAATCCAAAAACAGATGGTTATGACTACGTGGAATTGTACAATGTGTCTGACGAATACATAGACCTTTCCAAACTCATCATTGGGAATTATGATTCCCTCTTAAACGACATTACTAACACTGAAATTATTAGTGAAAAGCATCTCAATTTTCCTCCCAACTCATACCTCGCCTTATGCGAAGACACCAATTGGATAAAATCAAATTATGTGTCGAATGACAGCTTGTTTTTCTTTGAAATTAACCGGTTGCCAAGTATGCCAAACGAAAAAGGATCTGTTGCCATAAGCAGTCTGGCTTACGAAATTATTGATGTAAGCTCTTATCATGAAGACGCTCATTTTCCACTATTAGAAGATGTGGAAGGGGTAGCTCTGGAACGACTAAATATTACTTCTGACAAGTGGTTTTCAGCTTCTTCAAGAGAAAATTATGGAACTCCTGCAAGACAAAACTCACAGTTTGTGTACGAGCATCGATCGAACTCACAATTAGAAATTACCCCTGAGATTTTCAGCCCCGATAATGATGGGATTCAGGACTTCGCCAACATCACCATACAGGTGGAAAAACCGGCAAAAGCAAGCGTTCATATTTACGATAAAAAAGGATTTGTCGTTCGGGAAGTCTGCGAATCAAAATTGATTACTGCGAATGCGCATTGGGTATGGAATGGATTGGATGAGGAGAATCTGAAACTCCCGATTGGAATTTACATGGCAGTGGTTGCGTTAATAGAAGCAGGGGGAAAGCAGGAGTTGTTAAAACACCCGGTGGTTATCAGGTGATCTAAAAAAAAAGCACAAAAAAAAGGGCAAGCTACTTAAATCACAGTGCTCAACCCTCTACCCTTGCTGCGTTCCCGCCCTGGGGGAATTTGAGGGGAGCGACTTGTCTAAGACTTGCCCCGCGCAAAGATACAATTCTTTGGTTTTTGGACTAAGTAAACTTTGGAAATTTTACGGGCATTTACAGGCAATTAATTAATAATGATTAATTATCAGACTGGAGAAAATAGTATGATCGTGTTACATAAAGTCAAAGTCTTAGTCAGCGATCAGCTTTAACTTTATCCCGATTGTTCGGGTTTCAACTTTTAACCTTCAACTTTTAACTTTCATCAGCACTTTGCCAAGTTATGGCGAATACTAACTGATTTGTCAATAATATCACGAACGGCATCAATAGAAACGCGTTCTTGTTCCATGCTGTCTCTATGACGAATGGTTACGCAGTTGTCATTTATCGTATCGTTATCAACCGTAATACAGAAAGGTGTACCGTTGGCATCCTGACGGCGGTAACGACGTCCAATAGAGTCTTTCTCTTCAATAACGCAGTTGAACTCTAATTTCAAGTCATCGTAAATTTTACGCGCTAATTCCGGAAGACCGTCCTTTTTGGTTAATGGTAAAACAGCAGCTTTTACAGGTGCTAAAACCGGTGGCAAAGCCAAAACAACCCGGGTATCGTTATCGCCAACTTTTTCTTCGCGGTATGCGTTACACATGGTCAACAAGAACATACGATCAACACCTATGGATGTTTCAACCACGTAAGGTGTGTAGCTTTCGTTAATTACCGGATCGAAGTACTGAACTTTTCTTCCCGAGTATTCCTGATGTGCTTTTAAATCGAAGTCTGTACGCGAGTGAATACCTTCCACTTCTTTAAATCCAAATGGGAATTGGTACTCGATGTCGGCAGCAGCATTTGCATAATGCGCCAGTTTCTCATGATCGTGAAAACGGTATTTCTCAGCCGATACTCCTAAAGACAAGTGCCATTTATGACGTGCCTCTTTCCAGTGCTCGTACCATTTCATTTCTTCGCCCGGACGAACGAAGAATTGCATTTCCATTTGCTCAAATTCGCGCATGCGGAAGATAAACTGACGCGCCACAATTTCGTTACGGAAAGCTTTACCAATCTGCGCAATACCAAAAGGGACTTTCATACGTGCCGTTTTCTGAACATTTAAAAAGTTCACAAAAATCCCCTGAGCCGTTTCCGGACGCAACCACAGGTCGCTGGAACCCTCGGCAGTAGCACCCATTTTAGTTCCAAACATCAGGTTAAACTGACGAACATCAGTCCAGTTAGCCGTTCCGGAGATCGGACATTTTATTTCTAACTCTTCAATAAGAGCTTTTACATCTTCCAGATCTTCTTTCCCTAAGCTTCCATTTAGACGCTTAGAAATAGTCGCCATCTTTTCTTTGTATCCTAAAACTCTTGGATTTGTTTCCAAAAACTGAGCTTCGTCAAAAGCATCCCCAAAACGCTTGGTAGCTTTCTTTACTTCTTTGGCAATTTTACCTTCGATCTTGGCAATAAAATCTTCTACCAAAACATCTGCACGGTAACGCTTCTTAGAGTCTTTATTGTCGATTAAGGGATCATTAAATGCATCCACATGACCGGAAGCCTTCCAAATTGTAGGATGCATAAAAATCGCAGAGTCTATCCCTACAATGTTTTCATTCATCTTTACCATGGATGCCCACCAATATTCTTTGATGTTCTTTTTTAACTCCGATCCGTTAGAACCGTAATCGTAAACAGCTGCTAAGCCATCGTACAACTCACTCGATTGAAATACATATCCGTACTCTTTAGAGTGCGCAATTACCTTTTTGAAAATGTCGTCTTGATTTGCCATAGCTGCAAAAGTAATAAATAGAATGATATCGCCGATATCTGTTTGATTGTTGTTCGTTCTCGTCACCCTAAACCTATTTGCTAGGCAAGCCTGCCCGCGGTAAATTCAGTATGACAAATGAGTTTATTAAGACTGCAAGAGCACTTGATCGTAGTTTAATCTACAACCATTCACGTGGATTCATTAGCACCTCAATTAATTTGGCTTCTTCGGTACCTTTTTCTGTTTGGAAATCGTAATCCCAGCGAACGGTAGCGGGAAGACTCATTAAAATAGATTCTGTTCTTCCTTTGGTTTTAATACCAAAATGTGTTCCCCTGTCGTGGAGTAAATTAAATTCTACGTAGCGACCACGGCGAATTTCCTGCCAGTATTTTTGTTCTTCGGTGTACGTTTCTTGTTTGTGTTTTTCAACGATGGGAACATAGGCATCCACAAAGCAGTTTCCGGCATCCATTTGGAAGGCGAGGAGCTGTTGCCAGCTCATCGTTTCGTCTTCTTGCACATAGTCGTAGAAGATACCACCAATACCCCGAGTTTCATCTCTGTGACTGTTGAAGAAATAAGCGTCGCAGGCTTTTTTGAATTCCGGGTAGTAATCGGTATTGTGCTTGTCGCACATATTTTTCATTGTCTGGTGGAAATGTACGGCATCTTCCTCTACCAAATAGTAGGGTGTAAGGTCGGAACCACCACCAAACCATTGTTTAACAGTATTGCCTTCGCCATCATACATTTCAAAATAGCGCCAGTTGG
This sequence comes from Flavobacteriales bacterium, assembly GCA_024959975.1. Taxonomy (GTDB): domain Bacteria; phylum Bacteroidota; class Bacteroidia; order Flavobacteriales; family UBA7430; genus JANXFM01. The sequence goes on along the minus strand of JANXFM010000025.1, from coordinate 5,003 downwards.
CGTGTACGGTCGGTACTTTCGGGCTTTCCGGGTGTATCACTAAAGAGAGTCCGCAAGCGTAGAAGCTGGCTTCGCTTACACCAAATTTTTCTTTAAATATTTCGGGAAGTTCACCGTGAACGATGGATGTGTTTACTCCTCCCTTTTCGAAGACATTTCCCTTGGCAATAACGCGTGTTTTTCCACCGCCACCACCGGGACGTTCCCAGGCATCTTCAATAAATTTAGCCTTACCATCTGCTTCTTCCAAAGCCCGGCAAATGCGATCTTGCAGATCGAAAAGATGTTTGGTAAATGTCTCCTTAATATTCATTTAGCTGTAGTTTTTAACGGCGTTAATGAATGCTCTGGCATGGTCAACAGGGACATCCGGTAAAATACCATGTCCCAGGTTTACGATGTAGCGATCTTTTCCAAAACGGTCGATCATTTCCTTTGCCCATTGTTCGATCTTAGGAATCGGAGCGTACAATCTGGAAGGATCAAAATTCCCCTGAATGGTTACATCGTGACCTAAAATTTTGCGCGCCATTTCGGGTGTTACGGCCCAGTCGATACCAATACCGTTGGCACCTGTAGCTTTTAATTCTTCCAAAGCATACCAGGAACCTTTAGCGAATAAAATATTCGGAACTGTACATTCGGCAACAATCTGCTTTAAATATGGGTAAGAGAATTCCATAAAATCATCGGGACTCAGTAAACCTGCCCACGAGTCGAACAATTGGAAAGCCTGAGCCCCCGCTTTGATCTGTGCTTTCATGTAGGCAATGGTTGTGTCGGTAATTTTTTGCAATAAGATTTTTGCAGCTTCCGGTTGCTCAAAGCAAAAACGCTTGGCCTCAGAAAAGTCTTTGGAGCCTTTTCCCTGAACCATGTAACAAAGCAGCGTCCACGGAGCACCGGCAAAACCGATCAATGGAACTTCACCTTTTAAGTCCATACGAGTTTGTTTGATCCCTTCCATCACATAGCCAAGTGCTACATCTACATCAGGGATCTTAATGGCTTCGGCATCAGCCAGAGTTTTAACTGTTTTTGGAAGTAGAGGACCTACGCCGGGAACCATGTCTACATGGTATCCCATAGCCATCGGGACCACTAAAATATCAGAGAATAAAATAGCGGCATCGGTACCTACTTGCCAGATGGGCATGGTGGTAATTTCCGAAACCAAATGTGGTGTTTCACAACGTTCGAAGAAGGTGTATTTTTCTCGTAAAACTCTGTAATCAGGTAAAAAACGTCCGGCCTGACGCATCATCCATACCGGTGGTCTTTCCACAGTTTCACCTTTTAAAGCTCTTAGTAAGAGGTCGTTTTTTAATTTCGGAAACTCCATTTGCTATTTGTTTTCTGTTGTGTATTGTTCGAGCATGGCTTCAAAAGAAGCTTCTGTTGCTGTATTTATTTTTTGTACACCTTTCTTACGAAGGGCATGGGCTGTTGTGTCTCCGATGCTGTAATAATCAATTTCAGAACTAAATGAATTGATCATGGCAAAGGCTTCTACAGCCGAAGGACTCATAAAAAAGAGTGCATCTCCTTTTTGCGCCGGTATTATTTTAGGCTCTAAAAGGGTGTGGTAAACCACTTGTTCTTTTAGCTGAACATCATTTTTAGCAAGGTATTCGGGCAATTCGTTTCGGCGTATGTTTCCACAGAAGAATAGTGCCGATGTAATGCCGTCTTCAGCAATTGTTTCAGCCAAACTTAGTGCTGTTTCTGAACTGCCTCTTTTTGAATCAAAGCCTTTTCCCTTTAGTGCATTTGCTGTTTGCTTTCCGGAAGCATAAACCCTGCCGGTGAAATTCGTTTGCGTAAGACTTTCTACTGCATTTTGGCTGGTGAAAATCCAGGCTTCGACTTCGGGGATTTCTTTTGGGAAATCCAGATGTTGAATTGTTGTAAGCGGAACTTCTTTAATTTCGAGGCTTAAATTTTGGGCACAGGCTCTTTGTCGCTCGTTAAGCGATTTCGTAATCCATATTTGCCCTTTCTGATCCATTTAGTGCAGACGTTTTTCTTTAGGAAGTTTGTCGATGATGTCTTTAGCCCCTCTTTTCAAAGCATGTTCAGCGGCTTCAACACCTAAGTCGTGGGCCAGTAGCGCATCTTTTTCTAATCTCACTTCAATCTTGATCTCGCCATCAGGATCCATAACAAGAGCGTGAAGCTTCAACATCCCTTCTTCTACTTTTGCATAAGCGCCGATAGGTGCAGAACATCCACCGTTTAGTCGATTTAGGAAATCTCTTTCGATGCTTGTGCACAAAGCGGTTTCTTTATGGTGGAATCCCTGGCAAATATTAGCAGTTGTCTTATCATCTTCTCTACAAACCACAGCAACGGCTCCTTGTGCAGGTGCAGGAACCATCCAGTCTAAAACCATAGCAATTTCGTGGTCAAGCTCGAGGCGTTCTAATCCTGCAGCAGCAAAAATAGCTCCGTCCCAGTTGCTTTCTCTTAATTTTTTGATGCGTGTTTGCACATTACCGCGAATGTCGCAGGTGCTGTGTTTTTCGTAGTGATCGACCCATTGTGATTTTCGCCTGTTAGAGCTTGTGGCAATTAATCCGGCATAGTCTTTATCATTCAGGAAATCGGTGTTTTTACGAACGACCAATACATCAAAAGGGTTGCCTCTTTCCATGACGGAACAGAGTGCAATTCCTTCGGGTAAGTCGGTCGGGATATCTTTGTGTGAATGAACAGCAATATCGATTTTTCCGGCAACAAGTGCATCGTCTAAAGCTTTTGTAAATATGCCTTTACCACCGATAAGAGGCAGGGGCGTATCGAGTACTTTATCGCCTTCCGATTCGATTAAAACCAATTCGGAAGCCTGCCTTAAAGCTTTCAATTCTTCTTGCACCTTATGTGCCTGCCATAAGGCCAGTTTGCTTTTTCGGGTTCCTATGCGAATCATGGGTTCAGTTTAAACATTTCTTCAATCATCTTTACCACTTCATCGGAATGGCGGTATTTAGATTTGATGTATTCTGTAGCCTGGTTGGCAATTTTATTTACGACACTGGTTGTCAGTTTATCTGCCTTTTTGATCTCTTCTTTACTCAAACGGAATTTCTGCTGCTCGAGTTCGTCGGTTCTGTAACGGTGTAGTTTTTCGCGTAAAGCTTGAATAACAGGCGATAGGTCGCGCATTAATACCCAGTCGTAGAATTCGTTTTTATGAATATTGATGATGGTACGTGCTTTAGGAATGTTCTTGCGACGCATGGCTAAAGTTTCATCTTGTATGTTATTCAGTTGATCCATGTCGATAAGCTCCAGCCCATCTAATTGTTCAACCTTAGGGTCTATGTTTCTTGGTACCGACAAGTCGAGGAGTAACATTTCTTTGTTTAAATCCTCAACGTGTTTTGCATGTACGGTAGGCTCAAAAGCACCTGTGGCAACGATTAAAATATCGGTGCTTGTTAGTTCTTTTTTTAGGTCTTCAATATCTGCAACACGTAGTCCTAAAGGGTCTGCAATGGCCTCTGCTTTAGAACGGGTACGGTTGATGAGTACCATTTCTTTGTGTGGGTGTTTTAGGAGATTTTTAGCGGTTGTTTCTCCAATCTCACCTGTACCGAACAGTACTATTTTTTTGTCTTTCAGATTTTTGTATCGCTCTTTTATGAATAGTACGGCACCGTGAGCTACCGAAGCCGGACCTTCATTTATGGCAGTATCTGTGCGAACATCTTTGTAGGCTTGCAACACAAATTGCATTAAGCGATGGGTGTATCCATCCAACATTTCTTTTTGGGTGGAATATTTTACAGCATCTTTTACCTGACTTACAATTTGCAGGTCGCCCAACATCAGGGAATCTAAACCACAACACAGTTCAAAAAGATGGTGTACTGCATCGTCTCCGGAAAGTTGGAAATGATAGGTGTCGAACTCTTCCTGACTCGCATCATTGTATTTTGCGAAAAGTTCTTTAAGTAGGAAGCTGTTATGGCTGTGTGCGAAGAATTGAGCTCTGTTACAGGTGCTCACAATGAATAGAGAATCTATTCCTAAAGCGCGTGCATCTTCCAGAATATGATCAATAGCTTCTTGGCTAAAACTGAATTTCTCGCGAATGTCTATTGGGGTTTTCCAATGGCTGATTCCGAGCGTAATAAATTTATTCTTTGCCTGACTCAAATTCTACTTGCTTTGATTTGTACAAAAATACGAGGCTTTTCGCAATTAAGGAACACAAAACCTCAAGACTTTTGCTGAATCAATGTATTGGACTTCAGTGTAGGAGGATTTTCATTTGAAAATACAGGATGACAATTGAAAGCTTACCCTTGGACAAGCTCTAGATGACAATTCCCACCAACCACCAACCATCAACCATCAACGAAATAACTATCTTTGCGCTTATGACAAAAAAACGCCTGGCCATATTAGGATCAACCGGCTCCATTGGTACGCAAGCCTTAGGAGTTGTTTTAGAGCAAAAAGATTGTTTTGAAGTAGAGGTTTTGACGGCCCATCGCAATGCAGATTTGTTGATTGAGCAAGCGATAGCACATCAACCCAACGTGGTGGTTATTGGCGAAGAAAGTTTGTACGACAAGGTCTATGCCGCACTCGATTCGCATCACATAAAAGTTTATGCCGGTGCTGAGGCACTTTCGCAAGTGGTGCAAATGGAAACGGTGGATGTTGTGCTTACTGCTTTGGTAGGTTATGCAGGATTGACCCCAACTTTAGCAGCCATCGATGCCGGGAAGAATATTGCTTTGGCGAACAAAGAAACTCTGGTGGTTGCCGGAGCGTTGGTTACACAACGAGCAAAGTCTAAAGGGGTAAATATTTATCCGGTAGATTCTGAGCATTCGGCAATTTTCCAATGTTTAGTTGGAGAGTTTCACAATCCAATAGAGAAGGTCATTTTAACAGCTTCGGGAGGGCCTTTCAGAGGCATGGATCGCGAGGCTTTGTTAAATGTGACTAAGGCACAAGCTTTAAAGCACCCCAATTGGGATATGGGAGCC
>JANXFM010000026.1 GCA_024959975.1 Flavobacteriales bacterium | reverse complement strand
AGCAGCATTTGATTTTAACTCAAGTATTTCTCCCTGCTGATTTGTTCCTTCTATGCGTACTTCCTGACCAATAGTAAAAGTCTCTTTCGTACGCGATTTCCTCTTTTTAATTAAGTTGGGGTCTTCAATCTTTTCCTCTTTTCGATTGGATTCCTTTTCGATGATCTTCCTCAGTCTGGGAAGTATAGATTTCATAGCTGTACCGTCACGATAAAGCTCGATCAATTTATTCATGCGTTTTCCTAATTGAAGATACTTCGACTCAAATTCCATGATAAATCTTTGAGATTCCAATTTCTCTTTTACCGTATTGAGCTTTTTCTCGTACTCTTCCTTCTGAGAACCTACCACAGACTCCTGCTCTCTCAACTCTTCCTGAGCCAGTTGCAATTCTGTCGTTAAGCGCTGATAATGATGAATGGTATCTTCAAAACGAACCGTACCTTGTTTTAATCCTGCACGGGCTTTTTCAATTAAGTCTTCCGGCAAGCCTACATTTCTTGCTACTTCAAACGTATACGAACTTCCGGGCTGCCCGACTTTCAATTTGTAAAGTGGATTCAACTCCTCCTCGTCGAATAACATACAGGCATTCTCGGCAAATTCTGTTTGATCGGCCAATACTTTAATATTTCCGTAGTGCGTCGTAAGTACTCCGTACGCCCCACTTTTCACTATTTCCTGAAAAAAAACGCCTGCTAACTCACCACCCAAAGCAGGATCGGAACCCGAACCAAACTCATCAATTAAGATGAAAGAAGATTTTCCGGACTTTGCCAGAATTTCCTTCATTCGTGTTAATCGGTAGGAATAGGTGCTTAACTCATTTTCTATGGACTGATTATCCCCAATATCGGTAAAGATATCGTGAAACACACTCATAGAAGAATTGGGGTGTACCGGAATAAACAAACCCGCCTGAAGCATGAGCTGATTCAACCCAAAAGTTTTTAGAGTAATCGATTTCCCTCCTGCGTTAGGTCCGGAAATCACTACGACTCTGTGAGCATCATCAAAATAAATGTCTTGAGGGATTGTTTTTAAGCCTCTCTTATTGTTTTCTATCAATAACAAAGGATGAAAAGCAGCCTTAACATTTATCGCTCTAGAGTGCGAGACTTTAGGCCTATTGGCTTCCATCAATTCCGCCAACTTAAGTTTAGCCTGTAAAAAATCTACCTCTTCGATCAGATTTTTATAAGCTTCAATTCGTTCCAGATGCTCAGCTAGATCTGCCGTAAGCTCTTTTAGAACCCTTCTTACTTCCTCTTTTTCCTCTTCATATAAATGTGCCAACTCACGATTGAGTGAAATACATTTTTCAGGCTCAATAAAAGTAATACTCTTCGTTTTCGATTGCCCACGAACTTGTCCTTTTACTTTGCGTTTGTATTCTGAAGAAACGGCCAATAGTGAAACACCGTCGGCAAAAGACTCTCTAATATCTGCCAGAAAACCCAAATGCACATAGTGGCTCATGGTTTCCTGAAAATGCTTATCTACCTGGGCACGTTTTTTAGAGATATCCTCTCGGATACCAAACAACATTTCGGAAGCATTGGAACGGATAAACCGTCGTGGCGTAAACACCTTTTCAATGCGTTTTTTTATCGTAAGACTCTTTTTCAAATCACCAACAAGCTGCTGAATCGTTGGGATTTCATATTCATTATTATTAATGAAATGTATAAGGGCATTTACCCAATTTGCAGCATGGTAAATATCAAAAAACTGATCTTCGGTAAGAATAGCATTTTCAATATTCAAATACTTGATGACCTCTTTCATGTCTACATACTCAAAGCGTGGGAAGTTGGTATCCGATTGAATGGATTGATATTCCTGTAAACAATCAAGGTGGTGATTTAAGACCTTGGGACTGTGCAAAATAGATAGCAAACGAATACGCTCCCTGTTCGCAGAACTTTTTGCAAAAGCCACCAACAGGTCCAGCACTTTGTCGAACTCCAATTCCTTGCGTACCGAATCACTAATATTTGAACGTCTGTTTTTCATTGACGCAAAAATACTATTTAATAAAGGAGTTAAAAGATTCTTGAAATCAAAATAATTTCTCTAAAATTTAAAAGTAGGTTTCCATTTTACTTTTAAAATTTTCGGGGATCAAGCAAGGTTTTCCGGTTTCACGATCTACAAACACCAAAGTAGTTTCGGCTATAGTAGCCACTTCTCCCTTTGGGTTACGCAATTCATATTCAAAATAAATACGTGTGCCGGGCATTTTACATATCTTAGTTATTAAGATAACTTCATCGTCATAGTATAAGGGTTTTATATACTTTAACTTTAGATCAAGCACGGGCATTATTACACCTGTATCCTCCATTGATCTGTATGAAAGACCCAAACTACGCAAAGATTCTACCCTACCCATTTCAAGATATTTTGCATACTGTCCGTAGTACATATATCCCATTTTATCAGTGTCAGAATATAAAACTCTAAATTTTACTTGATGCTCAAACATAACTTTAAATTAGTATGCAAATTTATTTAATCTTAAGTAAAGGATACAATAGAATGAAAATTATTAAAAATCACATGTTTCGTTTAGAAATAAATTAAAAGAAATTGGTGAATCTAAAAACATATAGAGTCAGGAGATATAATCCTGTAAAAGAGGCTCAAAATCAGGTTAATTATTAAACTAAAATCGGTAAATGTGACTCCATCTTTTCTTACCTCATCTTCGACCCAAATTAACTCTAACAAAGTGTCAAATTTTGTCACTACCAAGTAATGCCAATAAACAATATCAGCACAGGGAAATTATTGATATTTTCTCTGAAGAAAGAATAAAATTTAGAATAAAAATCAATAAAAATAACTTATATTGCATGGAGCGCTATCTACACCTAAAGCTAGGCGGGGTCTGGTTTAACTAAATCAAGGGTTCGCAGATTCATTAGCAATAAGTGTTATGTATATATTCAACTTTAGCCACGTATTCAGATTCTCCTAGTTAAGAAAAAGAAAGTTAATAATCAATAGCAATTTCATTTTTTTCTTAACTTTTTTGTTCACATTTTTGCTATATCAAAAGACGTAAAATTTAGGCCATAAAACAAAAACAAAAAAACCTCTAATATGCAATACTATAAATGAAAAATACACCTGAACTTGTATGGGGAAATTGCTTGACTTTTATTAAGGATAATATATCTGAACAAAGTTTTAAAACCTGGTTCCTGCCTATCCAACCAA
>JANXFM010000088.1 GCA_024959975.1 Flavobacteriales bacterium | reverse complement strand
TAAATGGTGTGCATTGCTCTATAGGCTCTTACGTCTGGAAAGCAACTTATGTTGGTGAACAAGGCCCTGTTACCAAGCATGGAATAGTCAATTTAATTAGATAAATTTACACCCCAGCAGTACTTCAAAAGCGTGCGCTGTATCTCATAGCGGGTTAATCATGAATAAGGGAACAAAATTATACAGCATCCTGAAAGGAAAATGTCCACATTGTCATGTGGGAGATTTTTTTCTCACACATCCTTATAAGCTAAAAACAATGGGGGATATTTATGATAAATGTCCGGCATGTGGGGAAACCTATAACCCTGAGCCCGGGTTTTACTTTGGGGCATTATATGTATCCTATGCTTTGGGTTGTGCGTTTTTAATAACGATTCTTGTCGCTTTAAAAATATTGGATGTCGAAGTCAGTCTTTTGCAAAAATGTATCGGCATTTCTATTCCCTGGTTATTGCTTACACCAAAAATGCACGCCTTATCAAAAATAATTTGGGCAAATTTTTTTATGAAATACAAAAAAACAGACCGGTCAAATGACATTAAATAAAAAAGACCCTGTCAACAACAGAGTCTTTATCTAAAATCCAAATATCCGGATTATTGTTTCTTAAAAACAGAATATAGCACCAATAAAGCTGCAACACCAATGAAATTGCTTTGCCCTAAGGAGTTAATTGCGCTTTGAATATTTTTAATTGGATCCCAACCCAAAAGGCTGTCACCAACAATTAACTGAACCACAACACCTAAACACAAAATTGGCACTGTAATTTCTACAGCTTCACGTAAGTATTTTTTAATGTTCTTAAAGATCTTTTTGTTTTCTTCTTTCATAGGTCCTAAATTAATAAATATTAAGCCTCGCAAGCGAGGCTTAATATTTATTTAATTACTTCTTAAGGAAAGATAATACTACCAGTAAAGCAACCAAACCTACAAAACCACTGTTTGTAAATTGAGCAACCAAACCTGTAATGTTATCAATCACAGCAAAAGGAGTCGATGCTCCTAACAAAATTTCGGCAACAATTCCCAGTCCTAGTAAAGACATAAGTAATCCAACAATACCAGAAATAAATCCACCTAGATTTTTAAATACTGCATCCATAATTTATAGGGTTTTAGTTAATAGACTCAAATATAGAAAGATAGATTTTGGACTTCAAAAAAAATGATGCTAGACATCCTAAATTCTACAATAATGAAAAATATCCCTTTTCACATTTTTAATAATCCCTTAAACTCAGGGCCATAAAGAGGTTGCTGGTTTTTTAACCCTCTAAAGGTCATGGTTTTAACTCTTGGTTATCAACATCTAATTGTTATTAACTAAAGGTCGCTACATCCCTTATCATGCCCGTGTTTCAATCATTTGAACAAAAAAAACAGGGATTTAACCCTGTTTTTGTCCTTATTTCAAATAATTATGCCTTTTTAGCCTAATTTAAGTTCATTTCTGACTGAATATTAGCAATCTTTTCTTTCAATTTTAGCCTTATAACATCATATTCTGATTTATCTGCTAATTTTTCCTGCACTGAGAAGTAGAATTTAATCTTTGGTTCTGTCCCTGATGGGCGCGCTGTAATCTTGGTGCCTTTGTTGGTAATAAGTTGCAAAACATTGGATTCAGGTAAACCTGTTTTAGCAGAATCTAAATAATCAATAACCTCCACAACCTCTTCGCCAACAATCATTTTTGGGGCATTTTTTCTCATATCATCCATCATGCTGGCAATTTCTGCAACTCCGGTGCGTCCTTGTTTCGTGATAGAGATCAAGTCTTCCAAATAAAAGCCATACTCCATATACATATCCTGCATCAAGTCAAAAAGGTCTTTTCCACAGCTTTTCGCCCAGGCAACCATCTCTGCGATTAATACGCAAGACATGACCGCATCCTTGTCGCGCACAAAATCTCCAGCCAAATAGCCATAACTTTCTTCTCCACCTCCAATAAACTGCTCTTTACCTTCTAACTCTCTTATAAGCGAGCCAATATGTTTAAAGCCTGTAAGTGTATTGTATACTTTTACCCCGTTTGCTTTAGCCATCACATCCATCAAGTCGGTTGTAACAACCGTTTTAGCAACAAACTCTTTTCCTTTGACCTTTCCGAGCTCTTTCCATCTTGTTATAAGGTAGTTCACCAACAATGATCCTGTTTGGTTTCCATTCAGCAAAACAAACGCTCCGTCTTTATTTGGTATAGCAATCCCCACTCTATCGGCGTCCGGATCGGTTCCCATGACCAGCTCAGCTCCTTTTTCTTTTGCTAATGTAATTGCCAACTCTAAAGCGGCTGGCTCTTCCGGGTTTGGAGAATGCACCGTAGGAAAATTCCCGTCTATCACGTCTTGCGAAGCAACAGTCATTACGTTTGAAAAACCAAAAGATTTTAATGCTTTTGGAACCATAACAGCGCCCGTACCATGAATACCCGTAAATACAATAGGCAGCTCTCTTTGTTCTTTTATCGCTTCAGGAGACAGGCTTAAAGTTTTTAGACGCTCTATGTAGGTGTCGTCCATTTCCTCTCCTAGGGCAAATATCAAATCCTCGTCGACATTAAAATTAACATCTTCTATGGATAGGGCTCTCACTTTGTCAATTAATTCTACGTCAAATGGGCTTACAATCTGACAGCCATCATCTCCATAAACTTTATAACCGTTATATTCTTTAGGGTTGTGTGAAGCCGTGATAACAATTCCACTTTTACAACCTAGTTCGCGAACAGCAAAAGATAATTCAGGTGTAGGGCGTAACGACGTAAATAAGTATACTTTAATTCCGTTAGCAGACAATACCTCGGCAGATGTTCTAGCTAAAAGGTCAGAATTATTTCGACAGTCATAAGCAATCGCAACTGAAACATCTTGGTCTGGATACATCTCCAAAAGCGTATTCGCCAAACCCTGTGTGGCTTTACCAATGCTATATCTGTTGATTCGGTTAGGTCCAACTCCCATGATTCCTCGCATTCCTCCCGTACCAAAATCAAGGTCTTTATAGAATGACTCTATCAGCTCTTCTCCATTCTCATCAATAAGCGCCTGAACGTTATTGCGAGTCTCAACATCATAGGCTTCGGAAAGCCAGGACTGTGCTTGTTGTAAACTTTTTTCTTGCATCACCAAGTCTTCTCTTTAGTCTTAAAATCTGTATTTAATATCTCGCCCGAAAGTAATAGGAAAAATTCGAAAAAGACTCACAAATAAATGAATTTCTCCCAAAAATAACAATATGCTAACTAAAACTTAAAACCACATTAATTTTTTCCATCAACAAACAGGCGCCAACCAAATTAACTATATTAGCTGTTCGCCATAATATTTAGAATATGACGCCACAAACGGAGAAAAAACTTTTTCTTTTTGATGCATTCGCATTGATATACAGGGCTTATTTTGCCTTTGCTAAAAACCCAAGAATAAACTCTAAAGGTCAAGACACTTCTGCCATACTCGGCTTAGTAAACACCTTAATGGATGTTCAAATGAAAGAACAGCCAACGCATTGGGCAATATGTTTCGATACTTCAGAGCCTACCGAGCGACATATAGAATACAAAGAATATAAAGCACAACGTGAAGCAATGCCGGAGGGAATCTCTACAGCTTTGCCTTATATTTTTAAATTGATGGAGGTTTTCAATATTCCTGTAATTGCAAAACCGGGATTTGAAGCAGATGATGTCATAGGAACTCTTGCAAAAAAAGCAGAAAAAGAGGGTTTTACCACTTATATGATGACGCCCGACAAGGATTTTGCTCAATTAGTTTCTGACAATATTTATATGTACCGCCCACCACGAATGGGTAATGGTGCAGAGATTTGGGGAATCCCTGAAGTGTTAAAAAAGTTTGAGATCAAACGAGTAGATCAGGTTATTGATTATCTGGGAATGATGGGTGATGCTTCAGACAATATCCCGGGAATTCCGGGTGTAGGTGATAAGACGGCAAAAAAATTATTGGCTCTATACGATAGTATGGAGGGTTTGTATGAACATACTCACGAGCTGAAAGGGAAGCAAAAGGAAAAAGTAGAAGCCAACAAAGAATTGGCTTTTCTCTCTAAGAAATTAGCAACTATAAATTTAGAGGTTCCTGTAGAATTTATTTCTGATGATTTAGTCCGAAAAGAGATGAACAAAGAAGCCGTGCGCGATTTGTTTGTCGAATTGGAGTTTCGCCGTTTGGCAGAACGTTGGTTTGGAAAAAATTTACCAAACCCAACCAAAGCTGTGACCGAAGAAAAAATAGTTAAAACAAAACCTTCTGCTCCAGGGCAAATAGATTTGTTTGGAGGTGAAGATGGTGATGTTCAAGGGTCTCTTTTTAGCGCTTCATACGACACTTTAGAAACTGCTAAACCCAATTATAAGTTGGTAGAAAACCCTGCCGATTGTCATGCTTTAGTTAATAAGTTAATGGTGCTTAAATCTATTGCTTTCGATACAGAAACGACCTCCTTAAGGGTTTTAGAAGCAGAGATTGTAGGAATGTCTTTTAGTTGCAATGCTAAAGAGGCTTATTATGTTCCCATCTCCGCAAATGCCGAAGAAAGAGATAAAATACTGGCTATTTTTAAGCCTTTATTCGAAAATGAGCGTATTGAAAAAGTTGGACAGAATATTAAATACGATTATCATATTCTTGCCAATTATGGTGTTCAGCTAAAAGGTAAATTTTTCGATACGATGATTGCACATTATCTGCTTCAAGCCGATATGCGTCATAATATGAATGTGCTTGCGGAAACTTATTTGAACTATTCTCCTGTTAAAATTGAAACGATTATTGGAAAAGGAAAGTCGCAATTAAATATGCGTGATCTGCCTCCTACAAAAATTAAGGATTACGCCTGCGAAGATGCCGACATCACCTGGCAGTTAAAAAATGTTTTTGAGCCTCAGTTGAGGGAAGAAGATTTAATGTCACTTTTCCGTGAAATAGAAATGCCTTTGGTTTCTGTTTTAGCAAAGATGGAGCGTGAAGGAATCAATTTAGATCGGGAGAGCCTACAAACATTCTCAAAAGAATTAGAAGTATCTGTAGTAAAAATTCAAGACGAAATATTCGAAACCGCAGGAATAGAATTCAATATTGCATCTCCTAAACAACTGGGAGAAGTTTTATTCGACCACATGAAGTTAGATGATAAAGCAAAAAAGACGAAAACAGGACAATATTCTACTTCAGAAGACGTGCTTTCGAAACTAAAAAAGAAACACCCAATCATCGAAAAGATTTTAGATTTCCGCTCCTTACAAAAACTACGCTCTACCTATGTAGATGCTTTGCCGGAGCTTATTAATCCAAACACAAAACGCATACACACCTCCTTTAATCAAGCTGTTGCTGCTACAGGAAGGTTGAGCTCCAACAATCCTAATCTACAAAACATTCCTGTTCGTACAGAAAAAGGGCGTGAAGTGCGTAAAGCTTTTATTCCTCGCGATAATGATCATGTTCTGCTTGCAGCCGATTATTCTCAAGTAGAATTACGTTTGATTGCTGAAATGAGTGGCGACCCTGTAATGGTTGAAGCCTTTCAGAAAGGATTAGATATTCATGCTGCTACAGCATCAAAAGTATTTGATGTTCCTCTGGAAGATGTTACCCGGGAGATGCGTTCAAATGCCAAAACCGTAAACTTCGGAATTATCTATGGCGTTTCAGCCTTTGGTTTAAGTCAGCAATCTTCCTTGTCACGAAAAGAAGCCGGCGAAATTATAAAAAACTATTTTGCTACTTACCCTAAACTAAAAGAGTACATGGATGCGAGTATTGCATTTGCCCGTGAACATGGTTATGTGAAAACCATTAGGAATAGAAAGCGTCGATTAAAAGACATTAATTCCAGAAATGGTGTTGTGCGTGGTCATGCAGAAAGAAACGCTATTAACGCTCCTGTACAGGGTTCTGCAGCCGATATAATTAAGTTGGCTATGATTAAAATTCAAGCTGAAATAGAGGCTCAGGGCTTGCAATCAAAAATGCTTTTACAAGTACACGATGAATTGGTGTTTGATGCCTTAAAATCGGAACTACCTCAACTTAAAAAGCTTATTAAAGGTGCTATGGAAAATGTCTTTGAATCCAGTGTTCCTCTTCTCGTGGATATGGGGGCGGGTCGTACCTGGCTGGAAGCGCATTAACGTTAATGACTAATTAATAATGATTAATTGTTGGGCAAACAAAATCGGTTTTTGGAACTTCCGTTCTTCTTAATGCTTCATAACCTCCCAACACATTAATAAAGTTATGAAGACCTTTGGATTTTAAAATAGAAATGAAAATTACCGAACGGTATCCTCCCGCACAGTGTACATGATAGGTTTTATCAGCATCAACATCTTCCAAATGATTAAATATATCACCTAAGGGATAGTGCTGGGCATTTTCTATGTGTTCTTTGGAAAATTCATCGGATTTACGAACGTCTAATACGTTAATCCCTTGAAGGTAGTTTATTGCCGTTTCTTCTGCTTTTTCTTGCGGTATGGTGTCTGTAATTCTATTAGCTTTTTTCCAGGCAGAAAAGGATCCTTTTAAATAACCAACCGCATGATCATAACCCACGCGTGCTAATCTTTTCACGACTTCTTCTTCTCTTCCTTCCGGGCAAATAATTACAATTTTTTGATTTATATCATCAATCAGGCTTCCTGCCCAAGGAGCAAAGCCTCCATCTATTCCTATAAACCATGATTTTGGAATAAATCCTTTTACAAATTCTCTTTGGTGTCGAACATCTAATATTAAAGCCCCATTTTTTACTTCTATATCAAATTCTTCCAAGCTTAATGCTTTCGTTCCTTCAGAAATGATGTTGTCAAATGTTCTGTTTTCTGAAGATTTGTTCATTACTGCGTTCTTTGGAAAATACTGTGGTATCGGTAAAATATTATCTAAAAGCTCTTTAATAAACTCCTCTTTATTCATATCCTCCCTTAAAGCATAATTCGTTGCTTTTTGATTTCCAAGGGAGTCAAAGGTTTCTTTGCTCATGTTCTTTCCACAAGCCGACCCTGCTCCGTGGGTTGGATATACAATTATATCATCATTTAATGGCATAATCTTATTTCGTAAAGAATCAAAAAGATAACCTGCTAGATCTTCTTTACTTAAATCTGTTTTTACTGCTAAGTCCGGCCGGCCTACATCTCCAATAAATAATGTGTCTCCAGAAAAAAGAGCTCTTTCTTTTCCTTTTTCATCAATTAATAAATAACAAGAAGACTCCATGGTATGTCCTGGGGTGTGTAAAACTTTAATTTTTATTTTACCTACCTCTATTATTTCTCCGTCTTTCGCTACTTTCATTTCAAAGTTTGCTTTAGCTGTCGGCCCATAAACGATTTCGGCTCCTGTTTTTTTTGATAGGTCTACGTGTCCTGAAACGAAGTCAGCATGAAAATGCGTTTCTAAAATATATTTTATCTGAGCATTATTTTTTTCTGCTTTTTCTATGTACGGCCCCACCTCTCGTAATGGATCAATTATTACTGCTTCTCCTTCCGATTCAATATAATAAGCGGCTTCTGCTAAACATCCTGTATATATCTGCTCTATTTTCATAATCTCTATTTTTATATAACAAAGATAAAAAAGTACTTATAAATAATTAATTACCTTCAACTGTATTTATATAATGAATTAAATTAACTCTTTTGTAAACACAAATACAGCCATAAATAAAATATCCAAACAATTTTTTAAGTTTCTCTCCCTCAATAAGTTTACTCATATATAAACCTAATCCCATTCCTAAAATAGAAAATCCACTAAATGTAATTAAGAAGGTCCAGTCAATATTCAATGTTGTAGACAGGTCTCCTGTAAAACCAAATAAAGATTTTACTGCTATTATCATTAATGATGTAGCAATGGCTTTTTTCATTGGTAAACTTGCTAATAAAACTAATGCCGGAATAATTAAAAATCCTCCGCCCGCTCCTACTAATCCAGTAAATATTCCAACGAACAAGCCTTCTACAATAATTATCGAATAATTTATTTTTTTATTTTTTTCTGTTGGTCTTTCTTTTTTTCCACGTATCATAGAAATTCCTGCAAGAAACATGATTAAAGCAAAGAATAACATAATCACTATTTCTTTACTCAAAGTAAAATTTTCTAGTTTTAATATTTCTTGTGGAATAGCGGGAACAATAAATCTTCTAGTAAAATAAACGGCTAACAAAGACGGAACGGCAAAAATAATACCTATTTCCACGTCTATATTTCCTTTTTTAATATTCCTAAGTGTTCCCACCAAAGCAGAAAAACCTACAACAAAAAGAGAATAAGCAGTTGCTAAAATTGGTTCAATTGAGAGAATATATACTAAAACCGGAACTGTTAAAATAGAACCTCCCCCACCTATTAATCCCAATGTAATACCTATAAATATTGCACTAAAATATCCTAAAATTTCATTCATACATAAAGTTCCTTAAAGGAACTTTTTTTACATATTCTTTCTTAAAAATGCCAAAAGTTCTTTTGTTCCTTTTGGTTTATCTACTATTTTCATTTGTCTGTCTAGAACAAAGAAAGAAGGGGTTTTATTTATTTTATAATCTATACAAACCGGAGATTTATAATTCTTAAACTGCGACACATTAATCCAATTAAAATTATTCTCTTGAATTGTTGATTTCCATTTATTTACGCTCACATCTAAAGCAATACCTATAATCTCAAATCCTTTTGGTTTATATTGATTATAAACTTTTACAAAACCAGGAAGTTCTTGCATACAGTGTCCACAATGTGACGCCCAAAACATCACCACTGTATATTTATTATTAGCACATGTATTTTTTAAATTTATATCGGAACCATAATTACTTTTTATTGTAAAATCTGGTGGTATATTTCCTATTTGAAGATTTTTTATTAATTGTGCTTTTTGTTTTAAAAGATCGTTTACTTCAATTTCTCCACACGCTTCCCCATAGAAATACTCTTCCATAATATAGGTTGCTACATCCTCTAATCCAGATGCATAAAAACCATCTAACAAATTATATAAAGCAAACTCAAATACTTTTTCGTTTACTTTTGATTTTTTCATTATAACATCTACAGCATTATAATAACCAACTTCTGTATGTCCACTATGCTTTATTATATAATGGGAAAAACGAGTAGCAAAAACATTTGTTCTTATAAAAGATTCATTGTTAAAGTCTAAATCATCAAAATAAGAATCCTTATTAGTATCGTTTGAAGTTTTACTTGCTAGTTTTGCTTGAGAAAAAAATGTTTTCGGATATTTATCTATTAATTCCTGTGTAAAGTCATATAACTCCTTTTCTGTTTTTTCTAATTCATTTGTTATCTCATTTACTTTAATATCATTTCCCTGAGATTTAAATTGTCCTCTTTGTTTTTGAAGAGACTTTTTTCTTTTTTCTACTACTAATTCTTTCCTTTTATACTCCCAGTATACTTTATTTTCAAGAGAACTTAATACGTTTATTCCTCGCTCTAAAAATGGCTGAGAAAATTCCATATCTACTATTGACTCTTTTGGATTTAAAATAACTTCGATCTTGTTATTATCATTTACCAATGTCATCTTATAATACCCTAAAGGATATTTTTTATTAGAAAAATAAAAAGATCCATCAGCCTTAATTTTTGTACTATCTACTATATATTCATAATTTCCTTCTGTACGAAATAAATTAAGTTGCTTTCCTGCTTGTTTTGCTACTTTAAATTTTCCTTTTATAGATTGAGCTTCAACAGAAGAACAAAAACAAAAAGCAATAACTGCAACAAAACCTAATAATATTTTTTTCATCTTTCTTATAATTTTCGTTGAAAATTTAGAAGCACTAAAATAGTTAAAATTATTAATGCTTGACAAAACTATAATATTATAAATCAATTTTTACTTTATCGTTGATTATTAAATAAAATTTAACAGATTAT
>JANXFM010000166.1 GCA_024959975.1 Flavobacteriales bacterium | reverse complement strand
GGGTGATCTTCGTAGCGTTTTAATGTTTTGTAAAGCTTTTTAAGCTCATCTTTCACCTGATGAGGGAAAATATCTCCCAGCTTTCTAACAAACTTAATCAGCTCTTTTTGTACCTCATACAGATCATCCATCTTGATTAAAAACTTGTACGTTTCTTTAATCTGACGATCTAAATCGTAATCCATACCGGCTTCATAATGAGCAATCAAACTCAGAACGCGAGAGAAACACATCAAATCCTCTCTCACTTGAAGGTTCTTATTGTCAATGATCTCACTCAGGTATTTAATACAATTTTTGTAATCTGCAGAACCAAAATACAAACAGGAAATTTTGTAATAAAGAACCATAACATGGTGATTATCCAGTCTGTTTTGATACTTTTCAATGCCTTCGATAATTTCGTGTACCAAATACTCCCCTTCATCAAAAGTTCCCTCCAGGAAGTGTAAATTGAGTTTGTTATTGTAGAGATACAAAAATGAAAGCACCTCAACATTATCATTATTTGGGAACTTTTCTGATGCTATGGTCTCCTCAAATTCATGAAGCGTCAGCTTTAACTTGGCTTTATTTCTGATGAGGAATAATGATTCCAGCAGATAATGATTGCCTCTCAAATAAAATACCGGATTAAGAGTAATCATATTTGGGTGTGCATGAAACAGATCGACCCATTTATTAGAATATTTGTAGCAAGACAAGAAATCCTGAATCGTAAAAGCATACCACAGATAAGTTTTGTACAACCATAGTTTTTCTCTAAAACCCATCATATCCCAATCATAGTCGGGTAGATTACTCTCGAAATAGGAAGTTACCTCCTTGTGTTCCTTTTCATTTTTAACATAGCCTGTCTTTAACATCTGTCCATACAACTGAAGCGATAGATTAGACAGCTTACTGGCTAAAGTGTTTTTTACGCTCAGTTCCTTTGCTTGTGAGGTCAACTCTTCCGAACGTGTACTGATACTTCTGGTAATGTATTGAGATTCAATGACCTTCTCAAATTCGATAATTTCATAGGCACTATTGCTCTCATTATTCTCAATGGCTAGTGTTTTGGCTTTATCAAGTATTTTCAGGCTCTGTTTGTACAGACCTTTGTGGTACAGAATGGTGGCAAAATCTTGTTGTTCTCTAACCTGAGTTCTTACATTTTGATGAACAGGATTGAGTCGTAAACTTATCAGGATTTGCTTGTACAAATGTGCTTTTAAATTGGAGATTTGCACTTTCGTTACAATTCCCTTTTTAATAATTAGATCTTCATCGAAGGTTTCACTCTTGTTTAAATGATCAAACAAGGCAATAAATTTGGAATCAGAATTCACTCCTACCCGTCCGACATAGACTTTAAATTGTCGTTTTTCGGACTTGGAAAGAGACTTTACCAAAACAAATAGAGGATCTTTTTGATTACTAGTCATCGTAAGAGTTTATTCTGTAAAAGGTTAACCACCAACTGTAGAGGGTCTTATTCAATCGTTTAAACATTGTAATTGATTGGATAAAACGCTGCACTTTTAAATCACCAAATTATAAATTCGTAATAGATTTAGAAAACATACAAGAAAGATATTTTTTCGGGTTGTTTTATCTGAAACAAATATCGGAACTGATAATTTATTTTATCCCCCTATGAGCGGTAACAATGTACAAATTTTCGACACAACCCTAAGAGACGGAGAACAGGTCCCTGGTTGCAAATTAAACACAGAGCAAAAACTAGTCATTGCAAAGCGTCTTGACGAGCTTGGAGTCGATGTTATGGAAGCAGGTTTCCCTATTTCCAGCCCGGGCGATTTCACCTCGGTAAGTGAGATTGCTAAAATAGTTAAAAATGCAACTGTTTGTGCACTCTCAAGATCGGTTGAGAATGACATAAAAATAGCAGCTGAAGCACTGAAATATGCGAAACACCCGAGAATACATACGGGAATAGGAACTTCAGACCTTCACATAAAACACAAGTTCAACTCTACCAAAGAGAAAATTATTGAACGAGGTGTTGCTGCCGTTAAATACGCCAAGTCATTTGTAGAAGATGTAGAGTTTTATGCAGAAGATGCCGGACGTACTGACAATGAATATTTAGCACGTGTTTGCGAAGCGGTGATAAAAGCCGGTGCTACGGTGTTAAATATGCCTGATACCACCGGATATTGTCTTCCGGAAGAATACGGTGCAAAAATAAAATACCTAAAAGAGAACGTAAAAGGAATTGATAATGTAATCATTTCCTGCCACTGTCATAATGACCTCGGTTTAGCAACAGCGAATTCCATGGCAGGGGTTCTTAATGGTGCCAGACAAATAGAATGTACGATAAACGGTATCGGAGAACGCGCCGGAAATACGGCATTAGAGGAAGTCGTCATGATCATGAGACAACATGACTCATTAGGTCTTCACACGAATATTAACCCGAAATTATTGTTTGACACGAGCCGAATGGTATCCGAAAGTATGGGGATCGTTGTGCAACCCAATAAAGCCATCGTAGGCGTAAATGCATTTGCACATAGCTCGGGAATTCACCAGGATGGGGTTATTAAACACCGGGAGACCTATGAGATCATTGATCCGGATGAAGTTGGAGCCTCAGAATCAGCCATCATACTAACTGCACGTAGTGGTAGAGCTGCCCTAGCCTACAGAGCCAATAAAATAGGTTACAACCTAACCAAAATAGAATTGGATAAGGCTTACAAGATCTTTCTTTCCTTTGCAGATGAAAAGAAAGAGATTGTTGATGAAGACATTCACCAGATCGTAAAAAATTCAGGTAACGTTGCCTAAGCATTGAGCTAACAACAAATAACAAGGAACATTTAATCTTTTTCGATTATTGTTCTGATAAATACTTAAAAAAAAGTTGTGAAGAAAACCTTATTTGATAAAGTTTGGGATGCACATGTTGTCAAAGAAATGAAGAACAAGCTTCAAATTCTTTACATTGACAAACATTTGATCCATGAAGTAACAAGTCCACAAGCCTTTAATGAGCTTGAGCAACGTGGTATTCCTGTTTTTCGACCGGAGCAGATTGTTGCTACGGCAGATCACAATACGCCTACCACAGACCAACATCTTCCCGTAAAGGATGAGATGTCCAGAAAGCAACTGGAACAACTCAATAAGAATTGTGCTAAAAACAACATCACCCTGTATGATCTGGGGCATAAATACAATGGTATTGCCCATGTAATGGCTCCTGAATTGGGGATCACACAACCTGGCATGACTATGGTATGTGGAGACAGTCACACCTCTACACACGGTGCTTTTGGATCTATTGCTTTTGGAATTGGAACCAGTCAGGTAGCTCAGGTATTTGCCAGTCAGTGTCTGTTGCTTGAAAAACCAAAAAGTCTCAGAATAACGGTTAACGGAACACTTAAGCCGGGTGTGCTTCCAAAAGATGTGATCTTGTACATCATCGCTAAATTAGGGACGAACTCCGGTACGGGTTATTTCTGTGAATATGCAGGTACAGTATTCGAAGAAATGTCCATGGAAGGTCGAATGACCGTTTGTAATATGAGCATCGAAATGGGTGCTCGTGGAGGAATGATCGCTCCGGATGAGACAACCTTTGACTACATAAAAGGACGTGAGTTTGCTCCACAGGGAGAAGAATTTGATAAGAAAACGGCATATTGGAAAACATTGCCTACCGACGAAGGGGCTGTTTTTGATCAGGAATATCATTTTAAGGCTGAAGACATCGAACCGATGATCACCTTCGGTACAAACCCGGGTATGGGGATCAAAATTCACGAAAACATTCCTGCAGAAGACAATGCATCCTTCGAGAAGTCACTGGCTTACATGGACTTTAAAAAAGGGCAATCCTTAGTTGATCAAAAGATCAATTATGTATTTATTGGTAGTTGTACCAACGGTAGAATTGAAGACTTTAGAGCTGCGGCAAATTACATCAAAGGAAAAACCAAAGCCGATCATGTTACAGCCTGGTTAGTTCCCGGATCGCAACAGGTAGCCAAACAAATCGAAGACGAGGGATTAAAAGATATCTTCGAACAAGCAGGCTTCCAATTAAGACAACCCGGATGCTCTGCTTGCCTGGCCATGAATGACGACAAAATTCCGGAGGGTGAATATTGTGTTTCTACCTCCAACAGGAACTTTGAAGGAAGACAAGGGCAAGGAGCTCGAACCATTCTTGCCAGTCCTCTTGTTGCAGCAGCTACTGCAATCAACGGGAAAATTATTGACATTACTAAACAAGCGGTTTGATATGGATAAGTTCACAAAATTGACATCATCAGCCATTCCATTGGCCATAGAAAATATCGATACGGATCAGATCATCCCTGCTCGTTTTCTCAAAGCAACAGACAAAGAGGGCTTTGGCGAAAATTTATTCCGGGATTGGCGATTTAATAAAGACGGAAGTATCAACACAGAATTTCCGTTGAATGATAAAACATATTCAGGCAGCATATTAGTTGCCGGAGATAATTTTGGATGTGGTTCTAGTAGAGAACACGCTGCCTGGGCAGTTCAAGGTTATGGGATTAAGGTCGTTGTGTCAAGTTTTTTTGCGGATATTTTTAAAGGAAATGCTTTAAACAACGGGGTTTTACCTATTCAGGTGTCTCCTGCATTCCTTGAAGAGCTTTTTGCAGAAATAAAAAAAGATCCAACTACGCTGATCGAAGTAGATCTGGGAAACCAAAAAATAACGATCTTGTCGGCCGATTCATCGGAAGATTTCGATATCAGTGACTACAAAAAAACATGTCTTATTAATGGGTATGATGACATTGATTTCCTGGTGAGTAACAAAGATGATATTGAAGCCTTTGAAGGATCCAGGGCATAAGTTAAAACAACAACAAAACATTTTGAGTAAAAACTCAAAACACAGACTAAATTACATTCTATGAAACTAGATATCGCCGTATTATCAGGAGATGGTATCGGACCGGAAGTAACCTCCCAAGCCATCAAAGCATTAAAAGCTATTGCTCATACTTTTGAGCATACATTTGTATTCAAAGAAGGGCTTGTTGGAGCCATCGCCATCGACGAAACAGGAGATCCCCTGCCCGAAAAAACTTTGGAACTCTGTTCAAATACGGATACAGTACTCTTTGGATCTATCGGTGCTCCTAAGTACGATAATGACCCAAGTGCTCCCGTTCGTCCAGAACAAGGCTTGTTAAAGCTTAGAAAAGAGCTGGGCTTGTATGCCAACATACGTCCCTTAAAAGCCTATGACACCCTAATCGAGAAATCTCCTTTAAAAAGAGAGATCATCGAAGGAACCGACATTACAATTTACAGAGAATTGACCGGCGGGATCTATTTTGGTGAGAAAAAAATTAGTAAAGATGGTACGGTTGCATCTGACCTGTGCGAATATTCTAAACCGGAGATCGAACGCATCAGCCACTTAGCATTTAAGGCGGCTCAAAAAAGAAGAAATAAAGTAACCTTAGTAGATAAGGCAAACGTATTAGAATCTTCTCGTCTATGGAGAAAAGTAGTCACAGAACTTGCTGCTGCCTCCTACCCTGATGTGGAACTGAATTTCTTATTTGTCGATAATGCTGCCATGCAATTAATTTTAAATCCAAGTCAGTTTGATGTCATTCTTACAAACAACATGTTTGGTGATATTATTTCTGACGAAGCCAGTGTTATTGGCGGGTCGATCGGATTGTTGGCATCTGCTTCAGTCGGAAACCGTCATTCAATGTTCGAACCCATACACGGATCTTACCCGCAAGCCACAGGAAAAGGAATTGCTAATCCAATAGCAGCCATATTATCTGCAGCTATGTTATTAGAGCATTTTAACCTGATGAAAGAAGCACAGACGATCAATACGGCGGTAGAAAAAGCTCTGGAGTTAAATCTGACAACACCCGATCTAAACGAAAAAAACCCGTTAACAACAGAAAAAGTAGGTGATTTTATTGCCCGCTACATATTAAACCCTAAAGATTCTAATGTCAATTCCGAAAATGTACAACTTGGGCAATCAACGATTATCTAAGTAGGTCGGAAACACTTTTTTTGTTAAACAATTTACCTGAATTGCAATGAAATTAAATAAATACAGCTGTCGTGTAACGCAAGATGATTCTCAACCTGCTGCAAAAGCTATGTTGCACGCCATAGGATTGAGCAAAGAAGATTTTGCCAAACCTTTTGTGGGAATAGCAAGTACGGGTTACGAAGGGAATCCATGTAATATGCATTTAAATGATTTGGCGAAAAAAGTCAAAGAAGGAACAAAAAATGCAGATCTTGTAGGATTGATCTT
>JANXFM010000209.1 GCA_024959975.1 Flavobacteriales bacterium | reverse complement strand
GGGGTCTCTTATCAACTTTCTTTCCGGAACAGGAAACAAAGCCCCATGGGTAAGTTAAAGTTTGAATACAGCGCAGAAGAAAAGGCTTCGCAGGGAAGCATAATTACGGATGATCTTACATTGTATTTGCGTTATGCACCTCATGAGCGATTTTATCAAACTAAAAATTTCAGAAGACCATTGCGCAACAAGTATCCGATCTTTGAGTTGGAGCATACACAAGGGGTTAAAGGGTTATTTAATGGGGAATACAATTACGGTCGCACAACATTTAATGTTTTTAAGCGCGTACATCTTTCCTTCCTGGGTTTTACTGATGTGCATCTGGAGGCAGGGAAAGTTTGGGGGAAAAGAATACCCTTTCCATTATTGAGTATGCCAGAATCGAATCAATCTTTTTCTTTACAGGAAACATCCTTTAATATGATGAATTTCATGGAGTTTGTCAGTGATGAGTATGCAAGCATTAAAATGACACATTTTTTTAAAGGAGCCATTTTTAATAAAATTCCCCTTCTTAACAAGTGGAAACTAAGGGAGACGATTGGGCTAAAAGCAGTTGTCGGGCGTTTGTCTGATGACAATAACCCAGACTTACACGGCGATCTGTTGCGTTTTCCATTGAATGACAAAGGGATGCCGATCACCTTCTCATTAGACGATAAAGCCTATGTAGAAGCGAGTGTTGGGGTCTCAAATATTTATAAAATTCTTAGAATTGATCTCGTACAACGACTCACACATCTGGATGAGAATAAACACGAAGTTAAAGGTTTGTGGGGTGTTAATGGTTTAGGTGTTAGGGCAAAAGCGACTTTTGATTTTTAAGGGTCAGCTATTAGCAACCATCGGACAGAGAAGCTAAGAAGCCAGAGAAGAGATTGTCTTAGTCAAAGCCTACTTCATCAAAGACTTAATCCCGTAATAATAAACCTCTTCACAGGGAGTACATCCTGCCTCCATCATCTTAAACATTTCTGAGGAACGACTTACATCGTAACCTTTTTTTGAGGAGTAGAATTCAGCATTTAGTTCAGAAAACTTAAGCAATCCGGAGGCCAATTTGGCAAAGGTATCTTCGGCAAGAAGCGAAGGAGCATTTTCGGCATTTACCGAAAAACCTACCATATTAATTTTTTCTTCTCCACAGCGAAAAACCTTTAAATACTTTTCGTCGCGGTGTTCCAGGAATTTAATTTTCTCCAAAGATTTTTCCCAAACAATGTCGCTAAAAAGGCCGATTATTTTTTCGGCTTCCTCGGGCTTATCTGCTTTTATCTTTGCCCAATCTTCGCCGGTAATGGTGTTGGCAGAAAGGAATTTGATAAAATCGTCCTTCAAAGGCTCTAATTCTTCAGCACTTAAAATTCGATACTTCATAATTCAGTAAAAAGAGAATGTTAAATCGTATGCGAAGATACTTTTTTAGAGGGTCTTATTTTTCTTGAGAAAACTTTTTGTGGCGTTTTTTGTACGGAGATGTTCAAGATAGTTCCCGGAAAGCATGATCTGTTTGGCCGGCATTGCTTTTGAAATTAGTAAGTTTGCAGAAATAAAAACCCAAACCATGTACACAGGATTAAAACATTTACACAGTTTTATGCCGTATTTATTGTTAACGGTATTGATTTTGGCATTAATAAAATCATTTGTTGCATACCGAAACAATCAGCCACATACAGAGGCACATCGCAAAAATGGATTAATCGTTTTGATTCTTGCTCATTTGCAATTTGTCATAGGATGTGTGTTGTATTTTATTAGCCCGATAAGCACAACAGGCTTGAATGATATGGGAGCAGCTATGAAAGATTCTACATTGCGTTTGTACGCTTTAGAGCACCCCTTAATGATGATCCTAGCGATCGTGTTTATCACCATGGCATATTCAAAATCAAAAAAAGATATTGCTGACAGCCTAAAACACAAGGTAAAGTGGGTTTACTACCTCATAGCATTAATTTTAATATTAAGTAGAATTCCCTGGTCAGTATGGCCATAAGCTCAATTTATGTCCCAAAAAGTAGAAATTAAACCTACCGGAGAGAAAGCCGTTTTAGTTGGAGTAATCACCCAATTTCAAGACGAGAAAAAGTCGAAGGAGTATTTAGATGAATTGGCTTTTTTAGCTGAAACTGCTGGTGCCGAACCGGTAAAGCGATTTACCCAAAAGGTGGCTAAGCCAAACCCAAAAACTTTTATTGGTTCGGGTAAAATTAATGAGATCGCAGAATATGTTGAGGAGCACGACATTGACATTGTGATTTTTGACGATGAGCTGACGCCTTCTCAATTGCGAAATATTGAAACGGTATTTGGCGAACGTAAAATTCTCGACAGAACAAACCTTATTCTTGATATTTTTGCGGGTAGAGCTCAAACAGCTCACGCCTGTACTCAGGTAGAATTGGCGCAATACGAATACTTATTACCTCGCCTAACCCGAATGTGGACGCACCTGCAGAAGCAAAAAGGTGGGATAGGAATGAAAGGGCCGGGTGAAACCGAGATTGAAACCGACAGACGGATTATTCGAGAGCGAATTTCGCTTTTGAAAAAAAAGCTCAAAACCATTGATAAACAGATGGCTACCCAGCGTAAAAATCGAGGGCAGATGATTCGCGTTTCTTTGGTGGGTTACACCAATGTTGGAAAATCCACGATTATGAATGCTTTGAGCAAGTCTGAGGTGTTTGCTGAAAACAAGTTATTTGCCACCTTAGATACTACCGTTCGTAAAGTGGTAATTGAAAACCTTCCCTTCCTACTTTCTGATACAGTGGGCTTCATTCGTAAATTGCCTACGCAACTGGTTGAATCTTTCAAATCTACCTTAGATGAAGTTCGAGAATCGGATTTTCTAATCCACGTGATTGATATTTCTCACGAACATTTTGAGGAGCAGGTAGATTCGGTGAATAAAATTTTAGACGAGATTCAAGCTTCAGATAAACCGAGTTTAATGGTGTTTAATAAGATCGACCTATTTTCTTACACACCTAAAGAAGAAGATGATTTGACTCCGAGAACACGTGATAATAACTCACTTAAAGACTGGGAAAAAACCTGGATGTCGAAAATGAATAATAACTGCATTTTCATTTCGGCACACAAGAAGGAAAACTGGGACGAATTTAAAACTACAGTTTACGATCTGGTGAAGGAAATTCACGCCCGACGCTATCCGTACAATAAGTTTTTGTATTAGTGATGAAAGTTAAAGCTGACTGCTGATACCTGATTACGGCATCATAATTGAAGATACATTCGTATCTTTGTTATTTATGATTCAAATTAAGTCTTACATATTACGAATTCAGGCAGTTACATTAGCCGTTTTTGTTTCGATGCTTAGCATGGGCTTCACCTATCATTGGGAAGTATGTATGCATGCGAAAGAAATTACGGTTTGTGAGGTCTTAGAAGATAAGGCTTCCTGTTGTCACATTACGCTTACAGAAGCACCCCAGTGTTCGTGTGCTGATATGGGTGATAATGCTTGCAACCTTTCTTTTAGTAAGTACATACAATTTGATTTTGAGGTTCTGACAAGTGATGTTGAAGACCTTGTTTCAGAGGTAGACTTTATTGCTGCAAATAAAATTTTAGTTCCGGTAAAAGAGCATAATTCTTTAAAAGGTACAATAGCTGATTACAGATTGCCGCCACCAAAATCCGGTCGGGATATTCTTTGCTTTACTCAAACCCTCCTTATTTGATAACTTTTTTAAGCAATCGACCTTAGAAAAGAAATTCATTTAATTTTGATTTATTATGAGAAAAAATCTCGTTCTACTATTAAGTTTAATAGTGGGAGTAAACCAACTGTATGCACAGATCGATCATTCTGATTATGAGATAACAGGTTTTGTATTTGAGCGTGATGCACAGGGCAAACTAAAACCTTTGCCGGGGGCGCATGTATTTTGTGTCAAAGATCAGCAAGGAACGGTTACCGATGTTCAGGGAGCCTTTGTAATTCAGACAGATCATGCTTACCCGCACCCCATAATGGCCAGTTTTGTAGGTTATGAAAGCGACACCATTGAAGTAAAAAAAGCCGGGGAAATACAATTTATTTTGAGCTCAAAAACCCTTGATGAGATCAAGCTTCTGGACCGTCAAAAAACAAATGCCAAATCGCTGTTACAAGTAAAAAACGTAGAATGGATCTCGGCATCAGAATTATATAAAGCAGCGTGTTGTAATCTTTCAGAAAGTTTTGAAACGAATCCGTCGGTAGATGTAAGTTTTACAGATGCCATTACGGGGGCTAGGCAAATTCAAATGCTTGGTTTGGATGGTGTTTACACACAAATTTTATTTGAAAATATGCCCCTTTTAAGAGGGCTTTCAGCATCTTACGGCTTGAACTATTTGCCGGGATCCTGGATAGAATCCATTCAGATCGCCAAAGGAACAGGTTCGGTAGTAAATGGTTTTGAGTCTTTGAGTGGGCAAATAAATGCAGAGCTATTTAAACCTCAAACAGCAGATAAGATTTTTTGGAATACGTATTTGAATAGCGCCGGAATGATGGAAAATAATTTTATTTTTTCTGCTCCCGTAAAAGGAGATTGGCAAACTGCATTGTTAGGGCATTACTCTTATTTGGGGAAATCAGTAGATCATAATGACGACCATTTTGCTGACGATTTTCAAACCAACAGAGTCTCTTTATTGAACAGATGGGAATATTTGGGATTTGATAACCGCCATATTATGTTTGGTTTACGGTATTTAACTGAAGATAAATTGTCCGGACAAATAAGTGCTGATGACCCTGATACGGATGCGTTTGAGTTTGCCAGACCTTACGAAGTTGACATGCATACTGAGCAGGCAGAATTCCATTCTAAAATGGGATTTATTTTTGATAAACCCGGAACAAGTTTAGGGCTTATTAGCTCTTTGCGTTACCACAATCAGGAAACGAGTTTTGGAACTTCGCGCTATTCGGGGATGCAGCAGAGCATGTATTTAAATGCTATTTATCAGTCTAATTTTGGCGATGATTCGAAGTCTTACAAGTTGGGCATGAGTTATTATGGAGACAACTATCAGGAAAAGCTAAAACTTCGAGCGAACGATGAAGGGAGTTATGAGCGTTATGATCAAACCCTGGGTGCTTTTGGAGAATTTCAATTCAAGAAATGCGTTCGATTTTCGAGTATTTTAGGAATGCGTGCTGATTATTCCAGACAATGGGGAATGTGGTACAGTCCACGTTTGCATTTGCGTTACAATCCTTTAGAGAATATGGTGCTTCGTGCATCTGCAGGAAGGGCGCATCGACAAGCTAACGTGTTGGCAGAAAACATTTCGTATTTCTTTAGCTCAAGAGAATTGGAAATGGATGATTATGAGGATCTGGAAGCAGAAAAAGCCTGGAATTATGGATTTAATTTCACCTACAACTTTTACTTGTTAGGTAAGGAGTCCACATTTAATATGGACTTTTATCAGACAGACTTTGAAAATCAAGTAGTTGTAGATGTAGAGCAAAGCCAACGAATAAAAATGTACAACCTAAATGGAGCGTCATACTCTACAAGCTTACAGCTGGATGCAAGTATTGAACCTGCTGAAGGCTGGGAAGTAAAATTTGCTCAGAAGTGGAATGAAACGAAAACCACATATGCTACTGACGCTTTGACAAGTACTTATGTTCCTTTCGTTGCGAAATATCGATCCTTAGTTCAGCTTTCTTACACCAGTTGGCAAGACAAGTGGGATGTAAACCTAACCCTACAAAATATTGGACCGAGCCGAGTGCCGGCACAAGGTCTGGGCGAAGAGTTCGTAGAAGAGTTTTGGTCGCCGAATTTCAATTTACTTTCCGGACAGCTTACACGTCGATTTAAAAAGTTTGAGTGGTATTTTGGGGTTGAAAATGCATTAAATTATTTGCAGGACAACCCCATACGCAGTGTGGATAACCCGTTTAGCGAGAATTTTGATGCTGCAATGATCTGGGGCCCTGTAATGGGAAGAAAATGGTACTCGGGAATACGAGTACGTATTAACGATTAAAAACAAAAGACATGAAAAATGTTGTTTGGATAACATTAGTGATGCTGTCAACGATGACGACAGCCCAAAATAAAAGTAAAAAAGTTGAAACTGCGAAGATTCAAACCAGTGCGGTTTGTGAGATGTGTGAGGAACTTATTGTAGATAAAACATTGGTTTTTGAAAAAGGATTGAAGTTCGCCCAGATGGATGTGGAAACAGGAATCTTAACGGTTCGTTACAGAAACGACAAAACATCTTTAGAACATATCAGATCGATAATCAGTAAACTGGGTTATGCTGCCGATTCTGTGAAAGCCGATTCTGTGGCCTATGAAAATTTACATTTTTGCTGTAAAGCACCTCACGACTGAAGAATTGACAACAACCAACAACTAATTAAAAAGCGTTTGATAGATCTCTTCAATTTTACCGAACGCCATTACTTTAATTGCAAATTTTCCCGTTTCTACTTTATTGTATCGAGAGATAAATATTTGCTCGAAACCTAATTTTTCGGCTTCCAGAATTCGTTGTTCAATTCTTGTTGCGGGACGAATCTCTCCCGAAAGACCAACTTCTCCTGCAAAGCATATTTTGTCGGAGATTGCCACATCTTCATTCGAGGATAAGATGGAAGCGACCACACATAAATCAATAGACGGATCGTCAACTTTAATACCTCCGGTGATGTTTAGGAACACATCTTTAGCGCCTAACCTAAAACCACATCGCTTTTCTAAAACGGCAAGCAACATGCTTAATCGGCGAAGATCAAAACCTGTAGCACTACGTTGAGGAGTGCCGTAAACGGCAGAACTCACCAATGCCTGGATTTCAATGAGCATCGGTCGCATACCTTCTACGGTTGCCGCAATGGCAGTTCCGCTTAGAGCCTCGTCTTTTTGAGAAATGAGTATTTCCGAAGGGTTGTGAACTTCCCGCAGTCCGTGGCTTACCATTTCGTAAATACCAAGTTCTGCTGTAGATCCAAAACGGTTTTTTTGTGCTCTGAGAATTCTGTAAATATGGTTTCGATCGCCTTCAAATTGGAGAACCACATCGACCATATGTTCCAATATTTTTGGTCCGGCGATATTTCCATCTTTGGTAATGTGTCCAATCAGGATAACCGGTGTAGCGGTTTCTTTGGCAAAGCGCAACAATTCTGCCGCCGATTCTCTTATTTGAGAAATAGAGCCTGGCGAGGAATCGATGGTTTGTGTATGTAAGGTTTGAATAGAGTCGATAACAACCAGATCGGGCTCTAAATTGTGGATGTGTGTAAAGATGTTTTGAGTGGCAGTTTCGGTAAGGATGTAACAATCTGAATCTTCTTCGCCCAAGCGTTCGGCACGCATTTTTATTTGCTTATCACTTTCTTCTCCCGAAACGTAAAGGGTTTTGCAATTTTTCAGGCTTAAGGCCAGTTGCAGCATTAAAGTTGACTTTCCAATTCCGGGTTCGCCACCCAAAAGAATCACTGCCCCGGGAACGATCCCCCCACCTAAAACGCGGTCCAACTCAATATTGTCAGTTTGTATTCTGGTTTCGTTTTCTAAGGAGATTTCGGCAACTTTCAGGGCTTTTATTCTATGTTTTGACTCCGTCTTGGCCCAAACTTTAACCGCTTCTTTTTGGATGACCTCTTCAACAACCGTATTCCATTCTTTACAAGTACTACACTGCCCTTGCCATTTTGGGTGTTGTGACCCGCAACTTTGGCAAAAATAAGCCGTTTTTACTTTTGTTTTAGCCATCTATCTTTTAATGATCTTATCTATTAATGTTGAGCTGGAATAACCCGGCACAAAATCTATGGTGCAAACTTCGCCACCATTTTTTAGCACCATTTCATGCCCGACAATTCCTTCGATGGTGTAATCGCCTCCTTTTACAAGAACATCCGGTTTTACCCGGGAAATTAAGTCTATTGGAGTTTCTTCCTCAAAGAAAATGACAGCGTCCACAAATTGCATAGATGCCAAGATATGCGCCCTACTCAATTCGTCTTTTATCGGTCGTGAGGGGCCTTTTAACCTTTGAACGGAGGCATCTGTATTTAGCCCGACAATTAGCTTGTCCCCCAGGTCGCGGGCTTTGGCTAAATAGTCAATGTGCCCCAGGTGAAGTAAGTCAAAACAACCATTCGTAAACACAACTTTTTGACGGGTATTACGCCATTTTTCCAGTTGTGATTCTAATTCCGGTTTTGATAAAATTTTAGACTGAAGGAGCTTCACTTGCTTCATTGCGAACTGCTTTTCTTTTAGCGAAAGATAAAACAATTGCTGCAATAATTCCTGTGATGATGATCATTATTGATTGAGCTGTATGGATTAATACAGCAAGAGTTATTCCTGTCGTTTCTGAAAGGCCAATACTTACAATTCCCAGCGTTACTGCAGCGTGATAAGGCCCCAAACCTCCCTGCACCGGAACGATCATACCCAAACCACCAATAACCATAATGTACAAGCCGTCAACCAGAGTTAAATCTGAAGTTTCGGGCATACTGAAGAAACATACATAAGTCATCAACAGGTACATGATCCAGATTAGGAGTGTGTAAACTGTAAACAACCCTTTTTGTTTCATGTAAAAAGCCGTTTGAAAACCTTCTTTAACCCCTTTGCCGAGAGAAATTACCTTTTGGTAGAGCTTACTTTCTTTTAATTTTTCACGGAAAAAATACAAGCCTGT
>JANXFM010000128.1 GCA_024959975.1 Flavobacteriales bacterium | reverse complement strand
GCCATTTTACGGTAAGCTTTTTTCACCTCAGCATCACTAGCCTTTGGATCAAGTTCTAAAATTTTGTAATTCTGTTTCGGCTCCTTGTAGAACATCGCTTTAATAGAAGACAGGTCACGGGCATTAATGTACATGTAGCCCCCAATCTTTTCAATGATCTCAACCTCTTTAGCATCTATGTGACCGTCGGCTTTAGATATTCCATACAGGAAGTGAATTAATTGCAGTCGTTGGGCATGTGAGACATGCTTATCAATTTGTTTACAGATCTGACGAAGAGAAACTTCTTTACTATTAATGATGTGCTTAAAAACTTTAAAACTCTCCTCGGCACGATGGGCACCAAACATTTGTTTGAACTGCGCCCGAACATAATCCAACTCTCTTTGATCTACCTTACCATCGGCTTTAATCACATAGGCAGCCAAGATCAATAAGCTGATCTCAAACTGAGCCGCCGGCTGACTCATATTTTGATAATGACGTTGAAACTTTTCCTGTTCATCTGCTTTGCTGAACAGAGATCCCAATGCATAGCCCAATAATGCACCCATAGGTCCGCCAAACATCCAACCTAAACCTCCTGTTATCCACTTTAATTTCATCCGTGTGTATTTATCGTTTTTCGTTAATGATTATCTAAAACTTAATAAATAATCATTTCGTGCGCTGCTAAGTAAACTTGTCCGATACAAAAGAACAAAAATTTTGTGCTGAAAACTAACAACTGACATTTTGTACATTTAGTGCGTATGTGGAAAAACTTTAAACATAAAACAGTTAGAGATCTGGCTTGGTCTGTGTATTCCGAAGGGCTTTTGAATGATGGGCTGGCACTGGACAAAGCTATGCTTCGTGAAGAATATCTCAAATTTGAACCTCAGCTCATGCAATTGGATCAAGACCCAAAACCACTTGTGGATTTTCTGAATACGAAAAACACAAGACGATTGGGGCATTACTTTGAGCAATTGATCTTTTTCTGGCTGCAACGATCCGAACGATATGCAATTGTTGCCAACAACATGCCCCTAAGAACGAATAAGAAGCACACTTTAGGGGAAGTGGATTTGATTGTGCACAATAAGCATACGCAACTTTACGAGCACTGGGAATTAGCCGTAAAATTTTACCTAGCAAACCATTCAGAAGGCAAAACAAGCTACATAGGACCCAATGCCAACGATTACTTCCATCTTAAAATTCAAAAGCTCAAAGAACACCAGTGTAAAATACTGGAAAGCGAGGAAGGAAAAAGCCTATTATCAGAATTAGACATCCCCCATGTGCAAACAAAATTATTTGTGAAAGGTTTTCTTTTCTACCATCCAAAGCAAGCATGTATTCCCTGGAAAAACATACATCCGGATCATGCCAGATCGTGGTGGATCTACTTAAAAGAAGCTGAAGAATTTTTAGCCGACACCCATCAGTTTGCCCTAATCCATAAAAATGAGTGGCTAAGCACACCCACCCTACCTAAAAGCGTATTAACCAAACAAGAGTGTCTTAATACTTTAAAACAAGAATTAGAGCTAAGCCCACGAAGTATTTACCTGACAACATACATAAATGGGATTCCTAAATCATCAGGTTTCATAGTAAAAGATTCCTGGCCTCTGATCTAATCGCACATTATTTCGCTTTGTATCGCAAAATAAGATAGCCAATTACTCCGGCTAAAGCTGAGCTAACAAGAATACTTATTTTAGACAAGTGAATGATACGATCATCCGTAAATGCCAAATCGGAAATAAACAAAGACATGGTAAATCCGACTCCCGCAAGGAAAGCGACACCATAGATATGATGCCAGGTAGATTTATTAGGCAGTTCAGCAAGTCCCAATGCAACCATTAATTTTGACATTCCAACAATTCCTATGAATTTACCGATAATTAGTCCTAAACCAATTCCTAAACTTACAGGGTGTAGTAAAACAGACAGCCCTTCTCCATGAATAGAAATACCGGTATTGGCCAGTGCAAAAAGTGGAAGTACAATAAAGGAAACAAAACCACTTAAAGAATGTTCTACCTTCTGAAGGGGTGTTGCTGCATCGGTACTCACTTCGTTTATGGTCTCTAAAATTTCCATCTGTTCGTTAGTAACAAATTTATTATCATTGGGATTCGCTTTCCTAAACATCGTCGTTAAGGTTGCAATATTATCTAAAAATACTTTTTCATTAATCTTAACTCTGCCCGGAATGGCAAAAGCAGCTAAAACTCCCGCAATGGTAGGGTGTACTCCGGAGAAGAAGAATGCCAGCCACAAACCCGCAATACTAATAACCATGTAAAATAACTGATTCCTAATCCCCACAAGATTACCAAGCATTAACACCATTAGAAAAACAAAACCCCACATCAAGTCGGTCACGAAAATATCTGAGGTGTAAAAGAAAGCGATGATTAACACAGCTCCCAAATCATCAACAATAGCCAAAGCTGTTAGGAAGATCTTCAACGAAATAGGTACACGTTTTCCCAAAAGCGATAAAATTCCCAACGAAAAGGCAATGTCTGTAGCCATTGGAATCCCCCAACCATTTTCGGCAGGCGTATCCTGATTAAAGAAAACATAAACAAGTGCAGGAATAACCATTCCTCCAAAAGCAGCTGAAATGGGAAGAATCGCTTTTCTTGGAGAAGACAATTCTCCACCAAACAACTCCCGTTTTATCTCTAAGCCAACGATAAAAAAGAAAATAGCCATCAAACCATCATTGATCCAGGTATGTAAGGATTCGGAAATGGTAAAAGATCCAATCGTAAAACCTAAAGGCGTATGCCACAAATGCGAATACGATTCACTCCAATCGGAATTTGCCCAGATCATCGCAACAACGACAGCTAAAAAAGTAATTATTGCAGAGGTAGATTGATTTTGAAACAGACGATTTAAAGGATTTAATAATCGTTCAATAGGCGTGTATCTACGTTTTATGTTGACGTTCATAAGTTCTTTAAAATTAAATCCATTGGGGTTTTAAAAAAGATAAAACTACAAAATTTAAGTGTACGACCCGAAGCCCTTTGTTACGGATACTACACATACATAAAGCCCCGGAGGGGAGAAACTAAAAAGAGGAAATTTACATCGAAATTGTCATCCTGTCCCGAAGCTTCGGGATCGAAGGATGGCAATTGAAAAAACATGCCGCTGATAGCTGACTGCTAATAGCCGGACAAAAAAACCCCTCACATTTCTGCAAGAGGTTTTTGATATGTTAAATAAGATGTTTCTTACAATTCGAACTTAATCCCTTGTGCCAAAGGCAGCTCCGTAGAATAATTGATCGTGTTGGTTTGGCGACGCATGTACCCTTTCCATGCATCCGACCCGGACTCGCGTCCACCACCGGTTTCTTTTTCACCACCGAAAGCACCACCGATCTCAGCACCCGAAGTACCGATATTTACGTTGGCAATACCACAATCCGATCCGGCATGAGATAAGAAACGTTCCGCTTCTCTTAGGTTGGTTGTCATAATTGCTGAAGACAAGCCCTGAGGAACATCGTTTTGTATTTCAATAGCTTCGTCAAGATCAGAATACTTTAACAAATACAAGATGGGCGCAAAAGTTTCGTGCTGAACAATGGCAAAGCTGTTTTTAGCTTCTGCAACCGCCGGCTTCACATAACAACCGGATTCGTAACCTTCACCTTCTAAAACTCCACCTTCAACAAGGATATTACCACCTTCTTCAGCAACAGCTGTTAAAGCTTTATTGTACATCGCAACGGCATCGGCATCAATAAGCGGTCCAACGTGATTGTTTTCATCCAGTGGATTCCCAATGCTCA
The DNA here is from genome assembly GCA_024959975.1 of Flavobacteriales bacterium. GTDB lineage: Bacteria > Bacteroidota > Bacteroidia > Flavobacteriales > UBA7430 > JANXFM01. The sequence continues at coordinate 1,000 of JANXFM010000128.1, read as the reverse complement.
ATTGCTTGTATGCTCCGACTAATTTTTCTTTTACCGTATCGTAAATACTTTCGTGAATGATCAAACGACGTGTGGAAGTACAACGTTGTCCTGCCGTACCTACGGCACCAAATACGGCACCGATGATCGTCACCTCAAGATCGGCATCCGGAGTAACGATGATGGCATTATTACCACCTAATTCCAAAATAGATTTACCGAAACGTTGTGCAACCGCTGCGCCTACGATTCTTCCCATACGGGTAGAACCCGTAGCTGATATCAAAGGAACACGTTTGTCATTCGTCATCCACTCACCCACCTGATAGTCCCCATTAACCAGGGCACAAATACCTTCCGGCAAGTCATTATCTTTTAATACTTCGGCCATAATGTTCTGACAGGCCACACCACACATAGGTGCTTTTTCTGAAGGCTTCCAGATACATACATTCCCACAGATCCATGCCAATGCCGTATTCCATGCCCAAACGGCTACCGGGAAATTAAAGGCAGAAATGATCCCTACAATGCCCAGTGGGTGGTACTGATCGTACATCCGATGTCCCGGACGCTCAGAGTGCATGGTCAGACCATTTAACTGACGCGAAAGCCCTACGGCAAAATCACAGATGTCGATCATCTCCTGAACCTCGCCCAAACCTTCCTGATACGATTTCCCCATTTCGTAAGAAACCAATTTCCCTAAAGGTTCTTTGTAGACCCGTAATTTATTTCCAAACTGACGGACGATCTCCCCACGTTGTGGGGCAGGCATCAGCCTCCAATCTTTCGATGCTTTCTGCGCTGCTGCAATGGCAGCTTCGTAATCTTCTTTTGTGGAAACGGCAACCTTACCGATTAACTTTCCGTCAACCGGAGAATAGGATTCAATGACGTTTGTTGTAGTTCCCAACCAGGTATTCCCGGTTGAACATCCTTTATTTAATTCGGAAAGACCCAATACTTTCAGGGCTTCCTGCATTCCAAATTTATCCATAATATTTTATCTTAAAATTGA
>JANXFM010000187.1 GCA_024959975.1 Flavobacteriales bacterium | reverse complement strand
GTAGGTGAACAAATTAGAAGAAAAGCAGGTAAAACTGCAGGCTAAAAATAGAAGCTATGGCATTGTCAAAAGAATATAGAAGAAAGCGTATCAAAATGCGTGTTCGTAAGAACATCGATGGTACGGCTACGACTCCAAGACTTTCAGTTTTTAGAAGTAATAAATCGATTTACGCGCAGTTAATCGATGATTTAGCAGGAACAACCTTGTTATCTGCTGCTTCTACTGATAAAACTGTAAAAGCTGAGGGGACGAAAAGCGAACAAGCCAACGTTGTTGGTAAGGCCCTTGCTGAAAAAGCTGTTGCTGCAGGAATCACAGAATGTGTTTTTGATAGAAATGGTTATTTATACCACGGAAGAATTAAATCTTTAGCTGATGGTGCTAGAGAAGGTGGACTTAAATTCTAAGAAATTATGGCAAGTAAGTACTATAACATGGAAAAAGTTAAGCCTGCTGGCTTAGAGCTTAAAGAGCGTTTAGTAGGTATCCAACGTGTTACTAAAGTAACTAAAGGTGGTAGAACATTTAGTTTTTCTGCAATTATGGTTGTTGGTAACGAAGAGGGTGTCGTAGGGCACGGAATGGGTAAAGCCCAGGAAGTTGTTTCTGCAATTACTAAGGCTACTGAAGATGCGAAGAAAAACTTATACCGAATTCCCGTAGTGAATGCAACGATTCCTCACGAGCAAAATGGTAAATTTGGTGGATCGCGAATCTTTATGCGTCCTGCATCTCACGGTACAGGAGTTATCGCCGGTGGTGCGATGCGTGCAGTAATTGAATCTGTAGGTATTCACGATATCCTGGCAAAATCTAAAGGTTCATCGAACCCTCATAATGTAGTAAAAGCAACTATGGATGCTTTATTACAATTAAGAGATGCACGTTCAGTAGCAACTCAAAGAGGAATCTCTATGAGCAAGGTCTTTAACGGTAAATAAGTAGAGAGATGGCCAAAATTAGAATTAAACAAGTTCGTAGTAAGATCGATAGACCGGAGCGTCAAAAGAGAACTTTAGCGGCATTAGGTCTTAAAAAGATCAATCAGGTTGTTGAGCATGAAGGTACCCCACAAATTTTGGGTATGGTAAATGCAATCAAGCACCTGATAGAAGTAGAAGAAGTTAAGTAAGAACTATTAAAGGAATCGTAAGATGAATTTAAGTAACTTGAAACCGGCAACAGGTTCGGTGAAAAATAAAAAGCGTATTGCGCGTGGTCAGGGTTCTGGTTACGGTGGTACTGCTACTCGTGGACACAATGGACAGAAGTCACGTTCTGGTTATTCCAGAAAGATTGGTTTTGAAGGTGGTCAAATGCCTTTGCAACGTCGTGTTCCTAAGTTTGGGTTTAAGAATATTAACCGTGTAGAATACAAGGGAATAAATCTTGATACGATCCAGGCGTTGGTTGACACGAAGAAAATTAAGGATGAAGTAACTTTGGAAGTTTTAATCGCCAATGGTTTGGCACGGAAAAACGTCTTGGTGAAAATTTTGGGTAGAGGTGCTTTGACAGCTAAGTTGAACATTACAGCTCATAAATTTACAGCTACTGCACAAGCAGCTATTGAAGCTGCTGGTGGAACGGCTATAACCCTTTAATAAGGCCTCATACTTATGAAGAATTTGATCGAGACACTTAAGAATATCTGGAAGATAGAAGAACTAAGAAATAGAATCCTCACAACTTTGGGGTTTCTACTTATATATCGTTTAGGTTCGTTTGTAGCACTCCCGGGTATTGACCCACAACAGTTAGATGCTTTGCAAAATCAAACATCTGATGGTTTACTAGGATTATTGAATATGTTTACCGGTGGTGCATTTTCACAAGCCTCTATTATGGCTTTGGGTATCATGCCGTACATTTCAGCATCTATTGTTATTCAGTTAATGACGATGGCTGTTCCTTATTTGCAGAAATTGCAAAAAGATGGCGAGAGTGGGAGAACGAAAATCAGCCAGATTACACGTTATTTAACTGTGTTGATCACTTGCTTCCAGGCTCCGGGGTATATTGCTAACCTTAAAGCTACTTTACCGGCTGAGGCCTTCTTGTTGTCAAGTGGTTCTTTCTGGTTCTCTAGTATTGTAATTTTAGTTACCGGTACCATGTTTGCGATGTGGTTGGGTGAGAAGATTACCGATAGAGGTATTGGTAATGGTATCTCACTATTAATTATGGTGGGTATTATTGCGAGTCTTCCGCAAGCATTCTTGTTTGAGGTAGGTAGAGCTAATCCATTGATTATTTTAGTTGAATTGTTAATTCTGTTAGTTGTAATTCTTGCTTCTGTACTTTTAGTTCAGGGGGTACGTCGAATTCCAATTCAATATGCAAAACGAGGTGCTTCAGCGCAAATTGCAGCTGCTCGACAGTACTTACCTCTTAAGGTAAATGCTTCGGGTGTAATGCCAATTATCTTTGCTCAGGCAATCATGTTTATACCAATTACTTTTGCCGGATTATCTGAGTCTGAAAGTGTCCAAAATTTTGTGGCTATTTTCTCTGATTTTTCGGGATTTTGGTATAATTTTGTGTTTGCACTTTTAATCATACTATTCACCTATTTTTATACGGCTATTACGGTTAATACAAACCAGATGGCTGATGACTTGAAGCGTAATGGTGGATTTGTTCCGGGTGTTAAACCGGGAAAAGATACCGCTGGCTTTTTAGATGGTGTGATGTCGAGAATTGTGTTGCCTGGATCGGTGTTTTTAGCATTCATTGCTATTTTACCGGCATTTGCTATGAACGCAGGTGTAAACCAGTCTTTCGCACAGTTCTTTGGAGGTACTTCTTTATTGATTATGGTAGGTGTTGTTTTAGATACACTACAACAAATAGAGGGATACTTGTTAAATCGTCATTATGATGGTTTAATGAAATCAGGTCGACTGAGTGGTAGATCAGGAATGTAAGATTAACTCTTATGATCTATTACAAGACTGAAGAAGAAATAGAGTTAATCAAAGAAAGTTCTTTACTTGTTGCAAAAACGCACGCTGAAGTGGCGAAACTTATTCAACCGGGTGTTACGACGCTTGAGTTAGATAAGGTTGCTGAGGAGTTTATAAGAGACCATGGTGGTATTCCAGGTTTTAAAGGGTATAGTGGATTTCCAAATACTTTATGTGTTTCACCTGATGAACAGGTGGTTCATGGAATTCCAAATACGACACCCCTAGAATCGGGTACCATTTTATCTTTAGACTGTGGTGTTAAGAAAAACGGATTCTTTGGGGATTCGGCCTTTACTTACGAAGTAGGGGAAGTTGCCCGGGATGTGAAAGATTTGTTAAAAGTAACTCGTGAGTCACTTTATAAAGGAATCGAAGCAGCCGTAGCCGGAAATCGTATTGGCGATATCGGTTATGCCGTCCAAAACCACGCAGAAAGAAATGGATACACTGTAGTAAGAGAATTGGTTGGTCATGGTGTAGGTGCAAACCTTCACGAAAGTCCGGAAGTTCCTAATTACGGAAAAAGAGGTAGAGGCGTGAAATTACAAGAGGGATTGGTGATCGCTATTGAGCCCATGATCAATATGGGGGTAAAAGAGATTATTCAATTAAATGATGGTTGGACGATTAAAACGGCCGACTTGAAACCTTCAGCACATTTCGAGCATACAGTTGTTGTTCGGAAAGGTAAAGCAGAGATATTGTCGTCATTCGACTTTATCGACGAAGTATTAAAAAATAAAAACTAGTGTATGGCTAAACAGGCATCTATAGAGCAAGACGGAGTGATTACAGAATCGCTTTCAAATGCAATGTTTCGGGTAGAATTAGAAAACGGGCACGTTTTAACGGCTCATATCTCGGGAAAGATGCGTATGCACTATATTAAGTTGTTACCCGGAGACAAGGTTAGATTAGCTATGTCTCCTTACGATTTAACAAAGGGACGAATTACTTACAGATACTAAATAAGTCAAAAGATGAAAGTAAGAGCATCAATCAAGAAAAGAAGTGTTGACTGCCAAATTGTACGCAGAAAAGGGCGTCTTTACGTAATTAACAAGAAGAACCCTAAATTTAAACAAAGACAGGGTTAGACCTGATCAAAAAAAAATTCTATGGCAAGAATTGCAGGGGTAGATTTACCTACAAATAAAAGAGGAGAAATCGGGTTAACTTATATCTTTGGTATAGGCAGAACTCGTGCACAGAAAATCCTTACTAAGGCCGGTGTTGATCTAAACACAAAGGTTCAGGATTGGAATGATGACGAATTGAGTCAAATTCGTACCATCATATCAGACTACACTATCGAAGGTGAGTTAAGATCTGAAGTTCAATTAAACATCAAGCGATTGATGGATATTGGATGTAACAGAGGGCAGCGTCATCGTTCGGGATTACCGTTAAGAGGTCAAAGAACCAAAAACAACTCCCGTACGAGAAAAGGTAGAAGAAAAACTGTTGCTAACAAAAAGAAAGCAACTAAATAGTAGGTAGCTATGGCTAAGACAAACAAAAAGAGAAACGTAAAGGTTGAGGCTGTCGGACAGGCTCATATCCATGCGTCTTTCAACAACATCATCATCTCTCTTACCAATAATGCAGGCCAAGTAATTTCATGGTCATCTGCGGGTAAGCAAGGATTTAGAGGTTCTAAGAAGAATACTCCGTATGCTGCTCAAACAGCTGCTGAAGATTGCGCAAAAGTTGCTCACGAAGCAGGTTTGAGAAAAGTTAAAGTTTATGTGAAGGGACCAGGTAATGGTCGTGAATCTGCAATCCGTACTTTACACAATAACGGAATTCAGGTATCTGAAATTGTAGATGTTACTCCACAACCACACAATGGTTGTAGACCACCTAAACGTAGAAGAGTTTAATCCCTTTAAAATCTAAGACATGGCAAGATATACAGGTCCAAAAACCAAAATTGCTCGTAGATTCGGTGAGGCAATCTTCGGTGCTGACAAATCTTTGGAGAAAAAAAATTATGCTCCAGGTCAACACGGAAACTCACGTAGAAGATCTAAGAAGTCAGAGTACTCCGTACAACTTCTGGAAAAGCAAAAAGCAAAATATACTTACGGAATACTTGAAAAGCAATTCCGTAATTTATACAAAAATGCATCTTCTAAAACAGGTGTAACGGGTGAAATACTATTGCAATTGTGCGAAAGAAGATTAGATAATGCTGTTTACAGAATGGGTATTTCGCCTACTCGTAGTGGAGCACGTCAGTTGGTTTCTCACCGTCATATTACAGTAAATGGTGGTATTGTAAATATACCTTCATATTCTTTACGTCCGGGTGATGTAATTGAAGTACGTGAGAAATCTAAGGCTCTTGAAGCGATTACAGACTCTGTAAAAGCAAATTCAAGCGTTTATGAGTGGTTGGAATTCAGTTCTGACTCGTTAAAAGGTACTTTTGTTGCAGTTCCTGAACGCTCACAAATTCCTGAAAATATTAAGGAACAGTTGATCGTAGAATTGTATTCTAAGTAAAATAATATAGACACGTTAAAGATTTAGCATATGGCAATATTAAATTTCCAAAAACCGGATAGAGTATTCATGGTAAACTCGACTGACAATTTTGGTCAATTTGAGTTTCGCCCATTAGAACCTGGTTATGGTTTAACGATCGGAAATGCTCTGCGCAGAGTGCTACTTTCTTCTTTAGAAGGATTTGCCATTTCTTCTGTACGCATTGAAGATGTTGAACATGAGTTCTCTACTATTGAAGGTGTAGTTGAAGATGTTACAGAGATCATCTTGAATTTAAAACAGGTTCGTTTTAAGAAGCAGGTGGAAGATGTTGAGAATGAAACCATTCATGTGTCAGTATCCAAACAAGAACAATTAAAAGCCGGTGATATCGGGAAGTTTATTTCCGGTTTTCAGGTTTTAAATCCTGATTTAGTAATCTGTAATATGGATTCTAAGGTGGAGATTGATATGGTATTAACCATTGTCAAAGGACGTGGATTTGTTACTTCTGAGGAGCAAAACATAGAAGAGATGCCTCTTGGAACGATTGCAACAGATTCTATCTTTACACCGATCAAGAATGTGAAGTTTGAGATTGAGAATTTCCGTGTAGAACAAAAGACTGACTATGAAAAGTTGATCTTTGAAGTTAGCACTGACGGTTCTATCAATCCTAAAGATGCTTTAACTGAGGCTTCCAAGATATTAATTCACCACTTTATGTTATTCTCTGATGATCGTATTTCTTTAGAGGATGAAGAAACAGCATCAGAAAATCAGTATGATGAAGAATCTCTTAAGATGAGACAACTTCTACACTCGAAATTGACAGAGATGGATCTTTCGGTAAGAGCATTAAATTGCTTAAAAGCTGCTGAAGTGGAAACATTAGGAGACTTGGTTACTTTTAACAAAAGCGATTTAATGAAGTTTAGAAACTTTGGTAAAAAATCGTTGACTGAATTAGATGAACTGGTTGCTGTGAAAGGTCTGTCATTTGGTATGGACACTTCTAAGTACAAATTAGATAACGAATAAGGGTCATGAGACACGGAAAAAAATTCAATCACTTAGGAAGAAAGGCTGCACATCGTAAAGCGATGTTATCAAACATGGCTTGTTCATTGATTGAGTACAAAAGAATAAATACAACTGTGGCTAAGGCGAAAGCATTAAAACAATATGTTGAGCCTTTAATCACAAAAGCAAAAGACGATTCTACGCACTCTCGCAGAGTAGTGTTTAGTTACCTAAGACAAAAAGAAACCATCAAAGAATTATTTGGTGTTGTTTCTTCTAAAGTAGGTGATCGTCCTGGTGGATATACTCGTATCATCAAAACAGGAAATCGTTTAGGTGATAATGCTGAAATGTGTATGATTGAGTTGGTTGATTTCAACGAAGTTTACACGAATGGTAAAGAGGCTAAGAAAACAAAAACACGTAGACGTAAGAAAACTACGGCTAATGTAGAAGAAGGTTCTGCTGTTGAGGAAACACCTGCTGTTGAAGAAGCTCAGGTTGTAGAGGAAACTCCGACGGCTGAAGCTGCTACTGAAGAAGCTCCTGCTACTGAAGAGAAAAAGTCTGATGATGCGAATGATGAAAATCAAGATGCATAAGGGACAATTTATATCATTCTCTAGAATATAAATAAAAGGGTAGGGCTTTGGCTTTATCCCTTTTTTTATGACTTTTAAACTTTGATGAAATACCAAGCGAAACAAAAAGCCGTACTACTTCTGGAAGATGGAACCATTTTTCATGGAAATGCTGCAGGTTTGAAAGGAACTGCAACAGGAGAAGTCTGTTTTAATACCGGAATGACAGGGTATCAGGAAATTTTTACGGATCCTTCGTATACCGGACAATTGATGCTAACTACCAATGCACATATTGGTAATTATGGTGTTCATGATGATGAGGTAGAATCGGAAAGTGTTAAAATTTCCGGATTGATCTGTAAGGATTTTAACAATCACAATTCGCGTCCGGCTTCTAGTATGTCTTTACAAGAATACTACGAAAAAGAAGGGTTGGTTGCGATCTGTGATGTAGATACGCGTGCCCTTGTGCGTTATGTACGAGATAAAGGTGCGATGAATGCAATTATCTCTTCAGAGATTACCGATATTGAGTTCTTAAAGGCTGAATTGGCTAAAGTACCAAGCATGGAAGGTTTAGAGCTTTCGTCTACGGTATCTACTAAAGAAGCTTACACTTTTGGTGATGAGAATGCAGACTACAGAGTCGCTGTTCTCGATTTAGGAGTGAAGAGAAATATTTTACGTTGTTTAGCTGATAGAGGATGTTTCTTAAAAATTTTCCCTATGCATACTTCTATGGAAGATATGTTGGCGTGGAACCCTGATGGTTTCTTCCTTTCTAATGGCCCTGGTGACCCAAGTGCGATGCCAAAGGTAATTGCTGAAGTAACTAAGGTATTAGAAGCAGGACTACCCATATTCGGGATTTGTTTAGGACACCAAATGATAGGTCTTTCCTCAGGCTTAACAACTTACAAAATGCACAATGGTCACAGAGGTATTAATCACCCGGTTTTTAATTTGGAAACAGGTAAAGGTGAAATTACTTCACAAAACCATGGTTTTTCCATTAGCATGGAAAGTTTAGAAGGACATGATAATATCGTCCTTACACACAAAAATTTAAATGACAATACGGTTGAAGGTATTCGGCTGAAAGATCGTTTGTGCTTTTCGGTACAATACCACCCGGAATCATCTCCGGGGCCACACGATTCTCGTTACTTATTCGATCAGTTTGTAGATCATATCAAAACACACAAAAACTAGTTCTAAAATGACTTTAATTTCTGACATACACGCACGCCAAATTCTCGATTCAAGAGGTAATCCAACTGTAGAAGTTGATATCGTTACTGAATCGGGTGCTTTTGGACGTGCTGCTGTTCCCTCCGGAGCCTCTACTGGTAAACATGAAGCTGTTGAGCTTAGAGACGGCGATAAGTCTGTTTACATGGGAAAAGGCGTTCTCAAAGCTGTTGACAATGTAAACGGAGTTCTCTATGATTCTTTAGTAGGAATGCCGGTAGAAGACCAAGCTGCAATTGATCAATTGATGATTGATATTGATGGTACTCCTAATAAAGCAGTTTTAGGGGCAAATGCGATGTTGGCTATTTCTTTAGCGAGTGCTAAAGCAGCAGCGGCATCAACAGGACAAATGCTTTACAATTACATTGGTGGAGTAAATGCACGTACGCTTCCTATTCCAATGATGAATATCTTAAATGGTGGATCGCATGCAGATAATGCAATCGATTTTCAGGAGTTTATGGTGATGCCTGTAGGAGCTGAAACTTTCTCTCAGTCCTTAAAAATGGGTACAGAAATTTTTCACCATTTAAAGGCAGTTTTGAAATCTAAAGGCTTGGCTACAAACGTAGGTGATGAAGGTGGTTTTGCACCGAATTTACGTTCGAATGTAGAAGCGATGGAGATGGTTTTAACCGCTATTGAAAAAGCAGGTTACCGTCCGGGTGAAGATGTTTATGTTTCTATGGATGCTGCAGCTTCTGAATTCTACAATGCCGAAGAAGGTGTTTATCACTTTCACCAATCAACAGGCGAAAAATTAACTTCTGCAGAGATGGTTGATTATTGGGCTGACTGGTGTAAGAAATATCCGATCCTTTCTATTGAGGATGGATTAGATGAAGATGATTGGGCCGGATGGAAAAGCCTGACTGAGCGTTTAGGAGATAAGATCCAACTGGTAGGTGACGATTTATTCGTTACAAACGTAGATCGTTTATCCAGAGGAATAAACGAAGGTATCGCCAATTCACTTTTGGTAAAAGTAAATCAAATTGGTACCTTAACAGAAACAATTAATGCTGTGCAGATGGCACAGATCAATTCTTATACTTCGGTAATGAGCCACCGCTCAGGAGAAACAGAGGACAATACAATTGCTGACTTAGCCGTAGCATTAAATACCGGACAGATCAAAACAGGATCTGCTTCGCGTTCTGATCGTATGGCTAAGTACAACCAGTTACTTCGTATTGAAGAAGCATTGGGAGATACGGCGATATTCTTGGGTAAGAATTTTAGTTTCTTGAAATAAGTAAAAATAAAGCTGTTTGGCTTTGATTTTTGCAATGTGACGAACAGAATAAATTAACGATCAATAAACGCATAGATGTCAAATTTTGCAGAATTAAACTTTGAAGGAAAGAGCTACCAACTGCCGGTTGTAGAAGGTAGCGAGGGAGAAAAGGCTATTGATATTAGTAAATTAAGGAATACTTCAGGGCTTATTACTATTGATAAAGGATTCAAGAATACGGGTTCTACCGAGAGTTCGATTACATTTTTAGATGGTGAAAAAGGAATTTTACGCCACAGAGGTTATACTATTGAAGAATTGGCAGATAAGTCATCATTTATCGAAGTTTCTTATTTAGTAATTTATGGTGAGTTACCTACTCAGGAAGAATTGAGTGCTTTTAAGCAGGAAATTACGCAACATACTTTGGTTCATGAAGATGTGAAAGCGATTTTAGAAGGTTTCCCTTCTAAAGCGCATCCAATGGGCGTACTTTCTTCATTGGTATCTGCACTAACTGCTTTCTATCCGAAGTCTTTAGATCCGAATCGTTCGGTAGAAGAAGTAAATGGTACGATTATCCGTATCATTGCCAAGTTGCCAACTTTGGCTGCCTGGGCATTTAAAAATCGCATGCGTCAGCCATTGGTGTATCCAAATAATAGTTTGGATTACTGTTCAAACTTTCTGCGCATGATGTTTGGTTTGCCAACGGAAGATTATAATATAGATCCTGTGATTACTAAAGCATTGGATAAGTTGTTGATCCTTCATGTCGATCATGAGCAAAACTGTTCTGCATCTACGGTTCGTATTGTTGGTTCATCTCATGCCAGTTTATACGCCTCTATTTCTGCGGGTATTGCTGCACTTTGGGGGCCACTTCACGGTGGGGCTAACCAGGCGGTTATCGAAATGTTGGAAGCTATTAAAGCTGACGGAGGAGATGTTTCTAAATACATTACCAAAGCAAAAGATAAGTCAGATCCTTTCCGTTTAATGGGATTCGGACATCGTGTGTATAAAAACTTTGACCCTCGTGCTCGTATCATTAAGAAAGCTGCTGACGATGTGTTAGATGCCTTAGGAGTTAATGATCCTGTATTAGAGATTGCAAAAGAATTGGAAGGTGTTGCTTTGAAAGATCAATACTTTATCGACAGAGGCTTGTATCCAAATGTTGATTTCTATTCCGGTATTATTTACCGTGCTTTAGGTATTCCTACGGATATGTTTACGGTAATGTTTGCCTTAGGTCGTTTACCGGGATGGGTTGCTCAATGGAAGGAAATGCGTGAAAACGGAGA
>JANXFM010000143.1 GCA_024959975.1 Flavobacteriales bacterium | reverse complement strand
GTGGGAGATCTGATGTTTCAAGCTTTAGGTGAGCAGACGGGAATTTACGCAGAACCTGAAATAATTGGAAAAGCTGCCTATGAATTTGCCGAAACGGATGATATGCTTACAATTGCTGAAGAGATGTATGGTAAATATGCCTGGGACAGATACGATATATTAATACTTCCACCAAGCTTTCCTTTTGGAGGGATGGAAAATCCACGTTTGACTTTTGTCACGCCAACTATTTTGGCCGGTGATCGCTCATTAACTTCACTTATTGCTCATGAATTAGCACACTCCTGGTCGGGTAATTTAGTAACCAACAAAACGTGGAATGACTTCTGGCTTAATGAAGGATTTACGGTTTATTTTGAACGTAGAATTATGGAGCGTCTGGCAGGTAGAGAATATGCTGATATGCTTTCTTTATTAGGGAAACAAGATCTGGAACATGAAGTTCAAGCTATAGGTCATACACATAACGATACGCATCTTAAACTAGATTTATCAGGTAGAGATCCTGATGATGGATTAACAGATGTTGCCTACGAAAAAGGGTTTTTCTTATTGCGCCTAATAGAGGAAACAGTTGGTAGAAAACAATTTGATATCTTCCTGAAAAAGTATTTTTCGGAACATGCTTTTAAAGTAATGGATACGGAAGAATTTATTACTTATTTAAATAACAATTTGTTAAATTCTCAACCAAAAGCCAAAGAAAAAATCCGTTTAGAAGATTGGATCTATGGTGGAGGGATTCCTGACAACTGCCCCAAAGTGAAATCTACAAAGTTTAAACTAGTAGATAAAGCCATTCATTCTTTTGAAAAGGGTTATCCGCTTGCAAAGATTAAATCAGAAAATTGGTCTTCGCATGAGTGGTTATATTTCTTAAGACATTTGCCAAATGATATGACTCAAAAGGATCTGAAAAAATTGGATGAGGCTTTTAATTTTACTGCAAGTGGAAATTCTGAAGTGCTCAACGCATGGTTTCAACGAACCATTCCGGCAGGGTATAAGCCGGCAGATAAAGCCTTAGAAAATTTCTTAATGACCGTCGGTAGAAGGAAGTTTTTAAAACCTCTTTATGAAGCTCTTTACCTGAAAGACTCTCAAAAAGCTAAGAGAATTTATAAAAATGCCAGAGGAAATTATCACTCGGTTTCTACGCAGACTTTAGATGCATTAATCCTCTAGAATAGTATAAAGATCTTAGCGCAAGATCTCCATTCTGTAGGCATCTAATTTTATGAAGATGAAAAGTAAAATACTGAAACCCCATAATGAAGACCCTCCATAGCTGAAGAAAGGTAGAGGAATACCAATTACGGGCATAATACCAATGGTCATTCCTATGTTGATGAAGAAATGACAAAACAGAATGGTTGCCACCCCATAACCAAAAACCCTGCTAAATGCTGATCGTTGTCTTTCGGCTAAGATGATGAGTCTGAATAGTAGAAGCATGAATATGCCAATTGTGATTATTGAACCAATAAAACCCCATTCTTCGCCAATGGTGCAGAAAATGAAATCGGTACTTTGTTCGGGAACAAAATTAAATTTTGTTTGAGTTCCATCTAAAAAGCCTTTTCCTGTAAAACCTCCCGAGCCAATGGCAATTTTTGACTGGTGAAGATTGTATCCGGCTCCGTGGGTGTCATCAATTTTCCCCAAAATAAGGTCTATTCTGTTTCTTTGATGTGGTTTTAGTACTTCAGAATACATGTAGCCTACAGATTGTACAAAACCAAGAGCCAGGATTAAACTAATAATGGCGGGTTTAACAGAGTTTTTATTTTTTTTGAGTAGGTAGGCAAAAAGTCCGGCAATTATGGTAACGATAGCCATAGTTGTCTGTAACTCAAGTTTTAATGTAATTACAAATAAGGCGATTGCAAAACCTACAATAACAAGGTAAATATTGGAGATCCCTTCTCTAAATAATACTAAGAAAAGTGATGCGAAAACGATTGCTGAACCTGCATCAGGTTGTAGCATGATAAACAATATTGGGATTGCAATAATGGAAAGTGCTTTAATTTGAGTGTTGAATTTTCCAAGATTTATATTTAATTGACTTAAATATTTGCTAAGTGCTAACAGCGTACCAATTTTCGCAAACTCAGATGGTTGCATGCTAAAGTTTCCTATTTCATACCAGGATTTTGCCCCACCAATCTCTTTACCAACGATGAGAACTCCGATCAAGAGGATTATCATCACAGCATAAATTAAGTAGGAAAATGTCGTGTAGAATTTTCCGTCGAGTATAAGGATAAGTAAGATCCATATGAAAGATGTCCCTATCCAGAAGAGTTGTTTCCCCGGTTCGGAAGACATAGATATGAGGTTGTGTGTTCCTTCTCCATAGTTTGCGGCATAGATGTTTAGCCACCCAAAAAACAGCATTAACAGATAGAGGAGCACTAATGTCCAGTCGATATTAGCGAATAAACTTCTGTTATTTCTCATCTTCTTTATCCATTAAATTTCCATTCAGAATAAAGCTTTCCAAATTTGTGTTACTCACTTGATCGGTTAAATATTTTTCTATCATCAAGCTGGCTATTGGAGCAGCCCAGGTAGATCCCCAACCTCCATTTTCTACATAAACAGCCAAGGCAATTTGTGGATTTTCTTTAGGTGCAAAAGCAATAAAAATAGAGTGATCTTCCCCATGTGGGTTTTCGGCAGTTCCAGTTTTTCCACATATTTCTATATTTTTTACACGCGCTGTTTTAGCTGTACCGCGTTTGCTGGTAAATGCTTTTTCCATTCCATTAACAATAGTTTTGAAATGCTTTTTGTCGATAGTGGTGTGTTTTGGAATGGTGTAAGTACTATCTGATAATGGTTCTCCATTTATTTTTCTTACCATATGAGGTGTGTAATAATGTCCTCGGTTAGCAATGGCTGCACACATATTTGCCATCTGAATAGGAGAAACAACTAATGCATCCTGACCGATAGAAAGAGAGATCACCGTTGGTGCTTTCCATCTCTTTTTTCCGTATTGACGGTTGTAGAAATCTACACTTGGTACTCTTCCTTTTCTTCCTGTGTATAGGTCGTTGTTTAGGAAGTTTCCTAAGCCAAAACTTAGGATGTGGTTCCTCCAATTATCGTAACCTTCTTCTGCTGTGGGATATTTTTCAATAATACGTCTAAAGGTGTAACAGTAATAGGCGTTACACGATTGAGAAATTGACTCGGTAAGGTTTAGAGGTGAATTATGTGCATGGCAACCAATTTTTAATTTTGGACTGAAACGCCATCCTTGATCACATGAAAACCTTGTTCCGGCATAAATAACATCCTCTTGTAAGCCAATAAGTGCATTGAGTAATTTAAATGTAGAACCCGGAGGGTATTCTGCTAATAAACTTCTATCGAATAGAGGTTTGTTTTCGTCTTTATACATCCGATTGAAGTTGGGCGAACGCGAACGACCAATCAATAAATTGGGGTCGTAATACGGGCTACTCACTAGTACTAAGATCTCTCCTGTTGAAGGTTCAATAGCAACAATACTTCCTTTTTTGTTTTGTATTAATTGCTCTGCATATTTTTGCAATTTAATATCTATACAGAGCTCCAGATCTTTCCCGTTAACTGCTAAGCTATCGTATTTCCCATCTTGAAAATTACCTTTAGATCTGTTCCATACATCGCGAATGAGGTATTGTATTCCCTGAGTTCCTCGTAATTCTTTTTCATAAGAATTCTCAATTCCGGTCATTCCAAAGTTGTCGTTTTTTTTGTAGCGATCATTTTTTTTCAGGATGTAATCCGGGACCTGACTAACGTATCCTAATATGTGAGCTGCTGATTTTTGTGGATACTCTCGCATGGTTCTTTCCTGCAAGTAAAAACCGGGGAATTCATAAAGTCGCTCTTGAAGTTGAGCAGCAGTTTGTTTGGAAATTTCTTTTATAAATATTGATGCGCGGTAACTCGAATAACGTCGTGCTTTTGAAAATTGTTTATCGAAATATTCTTTTTCTATATTAATAATTCGACAGAAGTTCAGCGTGTCCATTTTCTTTACTTGCCGTGGGGTAACCATAAGATCGTAAGCTCTTTGATTGGTTACCAAAAGTTCTCCATTTCTATCGTAGATATAACCTCTTTCGGGATAAAGTGTTACCGCTTTAATAACGTTGTTGTCTGCTGATAATTTATAAGAATCATCAACAACCTGAATTCTAAAAAGCGAGATTAACAGGAGGGTTGCACTTACTCCAAACAGGAAATAAAAAAATAGTCTTCGATTGGCATACCTGCTTCTACTCATCTTTTTTGTGGGTTTGAGCGAAGTGATTCTATCATTAGAATCAATAATAAACTGATTGCCGTGCTAAATAAAGCACGTGTAAAAGTGTCGAAAAATTCATTTAATCGGAATGCTTCCAGATAAAATAAGGTGAAATGATGTATTAAACACAAAATTCCTGAGTAAGTAAAGAATCTACCGAAATTTAATTGTTTAATACTAATGTCCTCTAAATCTTCACCACCCTTTACGGATACTAATGATAAAATGCTTGGACGAATATAGGCTAGGAGTACAGACGCAGCCGTATGAATTCCATAGCTGTCGGCAAAAATGTCAATGGTAAATCCCATAACAAAAGCCAATATTAAAACTAAAGCTTTTGGAAGTTTAGGAGGAAGTAACATGATAAATAAAATGTACACATAAGGGTTGAGGTAACCACTTATTTGCACATTATTAAAGATCAAAACCTGAACAGCAATCAGAATAATAAAACGTACGATATGTTGAAACCCTTTATTCATTTTGTTTCGATTCCAATTCCAGTCTTTCTTCTTTTAACATATCTTTTATCACATAGACGTAATCGATATTACCAAAGTTAACACTCAGGTCAACCTCAATCGTGTAAAAGTTTTCGGTTTCGTCTCTTTGGAATCTGTTTACAGTTCCAAGGGTAATTCCTTCGGGAAAAATACTGGAAAAACTATTGGTAATCAGACTATCACCAACAGAAACATCGACGTATTTTTCTATGGAGTGTAATTGTGCAAAATAATGTGATTTTCCATCCCAAAGCAATTCTCCAAAGTGATTTGATTTAGCAAAGCGTGTACTGATAACTGTATTCTTATTTAACACGCTCATAACAGTGGCATAGTGTTTAGTTACATCACGTACAATTCCTACAACACCATCGTTTATGCAAACACCCATTCCGTTTTCTATGCCGTGCATAGAACCCTTGTTAATGGTTAAGTAATTATTTCGCTTGTTGTAAGAGTTTTTAATGATTTTAGCAGAAATGTATTCGTATTGTCCTTTTTTAACGGGACTTATTTGCATAGCAGATTTTTGTATTCTATTCTTTAATAAAGCATTCTCTTCTGCGAGTAGGTGGTTCATTTTTTTTAGAGAAAAGTAGTCTGTAGAATTTCTGAAGTGTTCTAAAATCTGACCTGACCAGGCATTAGATGAACTCGCAAAACGTGAGGCCTGGTAATAGTGACTTTGAATTAACATCCCCACAGCGATGATCTCCAAAAGGATAAACACGAAAAAGACGTGATACCTAAAGAGAAATGCAAATAAGTTGCGCATGAGTTATCGGGTATTCTATTTCATTAAGAAACTGAAAGATTCAATGTTTTTAAGTGCGATACCGGTACCACGAACTACAGCTCTGAGCGGGTCTTCGGCAACGTAAACAGGTAATTCTGTTTTTTTAGAAATACGTTTGTCCAATCCTCGAAGCATAGAACCGCCACCGGCTAAGTAAATACCGGTATTGTAAATGTCGGCAGCCAATTCAGGAGGAGTCATGGCAAGCGCCTGCATAACAGCATCTTCTACCTGAATGATAGATTTGTTAAGTGCTTTTGCAATTTCACCACTCGATACTGTAATTTGTTTTGGTTTACCGGTCATCAAATCACGTCCCTGAACCGGGTAATCCTCCGGAGGGTTTTCTAATTCTTCAATAGCAGAACCCACGTGAATTTTAATTTTTTCAGCTGTACGCTCACCCACATACAAGTTGTGTTGTGTACGCATATAGTAAACGATATCGCTGGTAAATACGTCACCGGCTACTTTAATGGATTTGTCACAAACAATACCTCCTAAGGCTAATACGGCAATTTCTGTTGTACCACCACCTATGTCAATGATCATATTCCCTTTTGGCTCAAGCACATCAATCCCGATACCGATAGCTGCTGCCATAGGTTCGTGTATCAAATAAACTTCTTTTGCACCAATTTGTTCTGCTGAATCTTTTACCGCTCTTTCTTCCACTTGTGTAATTCCCGAAGGGATACAAATAACCATTCTTAGAGAAGGCGAAAAGAATTTGTTACGAAGATTGGGAATGGTTCTCACCAATTCGCGAATCATCTGTTCCGATGCGCCGAAATCGGCAATAACGCCATCTTTAAGAGGTCGGATTGTTTTGATTCCTTTATGCGACTTTCCATGCATCTGTTGTGCCCTTTTTCCGACTGCAATAATCTTTTCAGATTTGCGGTCGATGGCAACAATTGATGGCTGATCTACAACAACTTTATCGTTATGGATAATTAGTGTGTTTGCAGTTCCCAGGTCAATGGCAATGTCTTGTGTCATGAAGTCGAACAATCCCATGAGCTTTTTATATTTAATGTATTAGTAAAATATGCAACGAACACTCTTGAGAGCATTCGTTGGAAAACATTCAATTTTAGTGTTTGAAATGCCTCGTTCCTGTGAAGACCATCGCCATTTTGTGTTCATCGCAGTAATCAATTGATAATTGATCTTTGATAGAACCACCTGGTTGGATTACTGCTTTAATACCTTCTTTGTCTGCCAGTTCCACACAATCAGGGAAAGGGAAGAAAGCATCAGAAGCCATCACTGCACCATTCAGGTCAAATCCAAAAGCTTTAGCCTTAACAATAGCTTGCTTCAAAGCATCTACACGCGAAGTTTGCCCTACACCACCTGATAATAATTGCTTGTTTTTAGCGAAAATAATCGTGTTCGATTTGGTGTTTTTACAAAGCTTAGAAGCGAAGGCTAAATCCGTTTTTTGTTCTTCAGTAGCTAATACTTTGCAAACATTTTTCATATCTGCAATGGTATCAGTTTTCGAATCTTTGTCTTGTTCTAACACACCGTTTAAGATCGTTCGAACTGTTTTGGCAGGCATTTCCACTTCTTTTTGTACAAGAACGACGCGATTTTTCTTTGTTTTAAACAATTCTAAAGCAGCCTCATCGTAAGCCGGAGCGATAATCACTTCGAAGAACAATTTATGAATTTCTTCGGCAGTTTCAATATTCACTTTTCTATTAGTTATCAACACTCCCCCAAAAGCAGAAACGGGGTCTGCTGCAAGGGCATCTTTCCAGGCATCGATAAGGTTTTCTCGAGAAGCTAAACCACAAGCATTATTGTGTTTAAGGACAGCAAAAGTAGTTTCGTCGAATTCAGCCATTAAATTAACGGCAGCATCAACGTCTAATAGATTGTTGTATGATAATTCTTTACCATTTAATTGCTCAAACATATCATCCAATTTACCATAGAAAGTACCTTCCTGGTGAGGATTTTCTCCGTAACGCAGTGTTTTCGATTCCTGAATACTTTGTTTTAGAGCGGTAATTGAACCATCGTTAAAGTAATTAAATATAGCTGTGTCATAGTGCGAAGAAATATGGAATGCTTTAGATGCAAAAGCTTTTCTCTGCTCGATGGAGGTAGAACCTTCCTGAGATCTTAAGATGTCAAGAGTTTCTTGATAATCTTCCCTCGAAGGAACAATTAATGTGTCTTTATAATTTTTTGCAGCTGCGCGAATTAAGGAAATACCCCCGATGTCTATTTTCTCAATAATCGCTTGCTCATCAGCTCCCGAAGCGACAGTGTCTTCAAATGGATACAGATCAACAATGATTAGGTCAAGTTCAGGGATGTTGTATTGCTCTAATTGTTCTAAATCGCTAGATTCGTGACGTCGAGCCAAAATTCCGCCAAAAATATTTGGATGAAGTGTCTTTACGCGTCCTCCTAAAATAGATGGGTAGCTTGTTAAATTCTCAACAGGAACAACAGAGACTCCAACGTCTTCGATAAATTTTTGGGTTCCTCCGGTAGAGTAAATGGTTACATCTAAGCGGTTTAATTCTTCAATGATTGGTTCTAGACGGTCTTTGTGAAAAACCGAAATAAGGGCGTTTTGAATTTTTTTCAAAGCTTTAAGTTTGAGATGCTTAATACTTTAGCAAAAGTAGAAATTCACTTTAAATAAAGTCGAATTTTAGGCTCCAAATTTTAGAAAAATTTGAGATTAAAAAAGTGTTCGTAGTTTCTGTTTGCCAAGGTTTAATAATAGTGCATAAAATTTTATCTTTACAAGAGATTTAAATTATGATATTATTAAAAATATTACATGAAAGTTTTCGTTTTGCAATTCAGGCATTAATTGGAAATAAACTACGAACTCTTCTTTCTTTACTAGGTGTCACTATTGGGATTTTTGCGATTATATCTGTATTTGCCGTGGTCGATTCTTTAGAGCGCAACATTAGAAATAATGTGGATTCTTTGGGCGATAATGTAGTTTTTGTAACAAAATGGCCCTGGGCTATGGATGGTGAATATCCCTGGTGGAAATATTATCAGAGACCTGTTCCAACTTTTAAGGAATTGCCTGTTTTAGAACAACGTCTGGAAATGGCTGAAGCAGTTGCATTTGTTGCCGGAGCAGAAAATAAAACTGCCAAATTTGAATCAAATGATGTTGAGGGCATTGGAGTGGCTGCTGTTTCACATGCTTATCAGGATGTTTATGGTTTTGAACTTTCTTCCGGGAGATATTTTTCTTTGCTTGAGTCGGCAACCGGGAAACCGGTAGCAGTTGTCGGTTCAAATATCGTCGAAGAACTTTTTAAAGGGGATAATCCACTCGGAAAAGTTATCAGATTTATGGGGCAAAAGGTCTTGGTTGTTGGTGTTTTCGAAAAGGCAGGTGATAGTATTATAGGAAATAGTGATGATGACAATATTGTTATCCCCGTAAAGTTTGCACGCAATTTTATGCGTTTGAATAGTGAGTCTGTTAATCCGATGTTTATGGTTAAGGCTAAACAGGGAGTTACTAATGATCAGTTAAAAGATGATTTAACTAGGGTGATGCGCTCTGTAAGAAGGCTTTCCCCTAAATCTGATGATGATTTTGCCTTGAACGAGATTAGCATATTATCAAAAGGAATTGATGTGATGTTTCGTGTAATTGATTTAGCGGGAATTATTATCGGAGGATTTTCATTGTTAGTTGGAGGTTTTGGCATTGCCAATATTATGTTTGTTTCCGTTAAGGAAAGAACTAATATTATAGGGATTCAAAAAGCTATAGGAGCCCGGAATTATTTCATCTTGTTGCAGTTTTTATTTGAAGCCATTTTGTTGTGTCTAATTGGAGGTGCTTTGGGTTTATTGCTTGTTTACACAGGGACAGTGCTTGCTAATAATTATATTGAATTTGACGTCGCTTTGTCAGTCAATAATATCTTTACAGGCTTATGTGTGTCTATATTAATTGGTGTTATTTCAGGTATAATCCCTGCGCTTTCGGCTGCTCGCTTAGACCCTGTAGAAGCTATTCGTTCGGGGCAGTAGTTTTTATTCAGTTGGGAAATCCTAATTTATTTTTTATGTGGTAATGTTACCCTAAAAATGAGTGACATCACCTATTTACACGCATGCATATTTGCCTTAAATTTGTTGTATGGAATAATTGTTTAATGTAGCTATATTTTGTTTGCTGAGTTGTATTGTATGAATAATGGGTTTTATCTTATAGTTAGTTAATGATTCGAATTTAAAAAGCTCCACATTTTGTGGAGCTTTTGTTTTATGGATTCGATTTATTTCCCCACCATACGTGCAACATACTTGCCGATGATATCAAATTCTAAATTGACCTGATCGCCTTTCTTTAAGTTTTTGAAGCAAGTATTCTCAAAGGTATAAGGGATGATACATACTGAAAAGCCGTTGTCTTTTGAGTTTACCACAGTCAGACTCGTGCCATTTACTGTAATAGATCCTTTTTCAACAGTAATTTCCGAAGGAGAATTTTTGTCGTACTCAAAACTGAAAACCCAGGATCCATCTTCAGTTTTAACATCCTTACAAATAGCAGTTTTATCCACATGGCCTTGTACAATGTGACCATCTAGTCTTTCACCTATTTTCATGCAACGTTCTAAATTGATTATATCGTCTGTGTTTAAGTTGCTAAGATTTGTTTTTTCAAGGGTTTCCTGAATGGCTGTTACCGTGTATTCATTTCCATGAATTGATACCACGGTAAGGCAAACACCATTGTGTGCTATGCTCTGATCTATTTTAAGTTCGGGGGTCATTGCAGCATCAATAGTAAGATGGAGGTTCCCTTTCTCACGAATGATGTTTTTTACCGTTCCTAATTGTTCTATGATTCCTGTAAACATATTGGCTGATGGTTGTTAGTTGTTGGAAAAAATTTAACTGCAAACTGCATATTGTCAACTGTTAACTTATCAATAATTAATCACCTGTTCTTCCATCACTTCAGGCAATGTTCTGTATTCATATTGTTGGGTTCTCAATTGGGGTTCAAATCCTGCTTCGCGAATAGCCTCTTGAATTGTTGAGGAGGTAAATCTGTGAGGAGCTCCAGCAGCCGAGACCACATTCTCTTCAATCATAATGGATCCAAAATCATTAGCGCCTGCGTGTAAACACATTTGTCCCACTGCTTTACCAACAGTTAGCCATGATGCTTGAATGTTTTTTACATTCGGGAGCATAATTCTCGACAAGGCAACCATGCGAATGTATTCATCTGCATCAACATTATTTGAGATTCCTCTAACGCGTTTCAGTAAAGTCCCATCATCCTGAAATGGCCAGGCAATAAAAGCTAGGAAGCCTTTAGCGTTTTTAGGCTTTTCAGATTGAACCTCTCTGATTTTTACCAGATGTTCAAAGCGTTCTAGTTTGGTTTCTATATGTCCAAACATCATCGTAGCTGAAGTGGTCAGGTTTAATTGATGTGCAACACGCATCACATCTAACCATTCTTGAGCTCCACATTTTCCTTTTGAAATCATTCTACGAACCCTGTCGTCAAGGATTTCTGCTCCTGCTCCAGGTAAGCTGTCGAGTCCGGCTTCCATTAAGGTTTCTAAAACTTCTTTATGACTTTTGCCGTCTATTTTGCTAATGTGAGCAATTTCCGGTGGTCCTAATGCGTGAAGCTTAATGTTTGGGAATTTCTTTTTTATTTGGCGAAATAAATCGCAGTAAAAGTCTAATCCTAAATCGGGGTGGTGTCCACCTTGAAGTAATAATTGTTCTCCTCCGTAACGAATGGTTTCCTCAATTTTCTGAGTGTATTCCTCTATGGTAGTTGTGTAAGCCTCCTTGTGACCCGGAATTCTAAAAAAATTACAGAATTTACAATTGGCAATGCAGACGTTTGTAGTGTTGGCATTTCTGTCGATAATCCAGGTAACCTTATTGCCGGACACTTGTTTCTTGCGAAGTGTATTTGCAACAAACATCAAATCTGATGTTGCAGCGTTCTTAAAAAGGAATAATCCTTCTTTCGCACTCAAATTGTCAAATTGTAATGCCCTGTCTAATAGCTTCTGCGTATCCATTAAAATGCCTATTTTTACAGTTCAAAATTAAGAAAAAATGTACAGCATTATACATAAAGCTGAGGAGTCTTCTATAAATAGACATTTGGTCATTTTAGGAACTCCGGATTCAGATTGGTCGAAGTTTGATTTAAGCAGGAATGAGCTTGATTTTGTAAAGTCTGAATTAGCGAAAGATAAGCTTTCTATTCAGTTGAATCAGTATTCACGCAGCGTCTTTATAGAGTGTTTTAAAGAACAAAAAACCGCAAGTAAGCGTCTTGAGAAGGCGAGAGAAAGAGGTGCTGCTTTATTGAAAATATGTAATGCTGCGCAGTTTGAAGAGGTTGAATTAGTGCCTGCTTCAGATCATAGTCTTTCTTTGTATGTAGCTGAAGGTATGGCTTTGGCGAATTATCAGTTTTTGAAATATTTTACCGATGCCGATAAAAAAAGAAACTCTTTAAAAGCCATTTATATTCAGGCTGACGAAAGGGCTATTCGGGATATGAATGCGGTTGTTGCGGGTGCTTTGCATGCGCGTGATCTTGTAAATGAACCATTGTCTTATTTAACTGCACTTCAGTTTTCTGAAGACATGATTGCTTTAGGTAAAGAGGCCGGGTTTAAAGTAGAAGTTCTTCATAAAAAGCAGATAGAGTCTTTAAAAATGGGTGGTTTACTCGCGGTAAATCAGGGTGCTTTGGAGCCGCCAACATTTAATGTGCTTACTTATAAGCCGGAAAACCACACGAATTCTAAGCCGATTGTTTTAGTAGGTAAAGGAATTGTGTATGATACAGGTGGTTTAAGTTTAAAACCCACAAAAAACTCAATGGATATCATGAAATGTGATATGGGGGGAGGAGCTTCAGTAGTAGGTATTTTGTATGCTATTGCAAAGGCTGAGTTACCTATTCATGTTGTTGGATTGATTCCGGCTACAGAAAACCGTCCCGGAGGTAATGCTTACGCACCCGGTGATGTGATTCATATGATGGACAACACTTCGGTTGAGGTATTAAATACAGATGCTGAAGGTCGTTTAGTTTTAGCTGATGCCCTATGTTATGCAAAGAAATACGAGCCTGAATTAGTCATAGATTTTGCTACTTTAACTGGAGCAGCAGTCAGAGCCATAGGGAAGTATGGAATTGTTGCCATGGGTACTGCAGATGCTCAGGTTCAGCAAGAATTAAGCGAAAGTGGTGAGTTTACGTACGAAAGATTGGCAATGATGCCCTTTTGGGACGAATATGCCGATTTATTAAAGTCGGATATCGCAGACATGACTAACCTAGGTCCCGCAGAAGCAGGGCAGATTACGGCAGGAAAATTTTTGGAGCATTTTACCGATTACCCCTGGATGCATTTAGATATTGCAGGGCCTGCTTTCATTTCGGGTGATGATTATTATCGATTAAAAGGTGGTACTGGCTCAGGAGTTCGTATTTTGTTCGATTATTTATTAAAGAAAAGTAATTAAAAGAATGGGAAGTGAATCAAAAACAAGGAAAGTCCGTTTAGGGATTTCTGTTGGTGATATTAACGGAATCGGATTAGAGGTTATTATGAAAGCATTTTCTGATAATCGCATTTTTGATTTATGTACGCCGGTGGTTTATGCATCTTCAAATTATGCAATGGCTTATCAGAAAGAGATGGGGATGAAAAACTTCAGTTTCAACTTTGTAAAGCCCAATGCAAAAATAATTTCCAAAAGAGCGAATCTTATTAATTGTTGGGATGGTGATGTGAAATTGAGTTTAGGTGAGGAAACTGCCGAAGGCGGAGCGTATGCTTTAAAGTCATTAACTGCAGCAGTTGATGCTTTGAAAAAAGGAGAGGTTGATGCGCTGGTTACAGCTCCAATAAATAAACATAATATTCAGTCGGAAGAGTTTAATTTTCCGGGACATACTGAGTATTTAGCGAAGGAATTTGATGGAGGCGATGCATTGATGTTTATGATCGCTGATTCACTGCGAATAGGAGTAGTTACGGGTCATATTCCTATTGCTGATGTTGCTTCGGCTATTTCAGAAGACAAGATTTTGGAAAAGGTAGAGCAAATTGACTATTCCTTAAAGAGTGATTTTAAAATTCGAAAACCGAAAATTGCTGTGTTGGGTTTAAATCCTCACAGTGGAGATAAAGGTGTTATCGGAAAGGAAGATGAGGAGCTTATTATTCCGGCTGTGAAAAAAGCTTTTGATTCCGGGAAATTGGTTTACGGACCCTATTCTGCTGATAGTTTTTTTGCTTCTGATGCATTTACGCAGTTTGATGCGGTATTGGCTATGTATCACGATCAGGGTTTAATACCTTTTAAGACCATGTCTTTTAATAAAGGTGTGAATTTTACTGCGGGGTTGTCTGTTGTTAGAACATCTCCGGATCATGGAACGGCTTACGATTTAGCAGGGAAAAATGAGGCGCAAGAATCTTCATTTCGCGAGGCAGTATATGCAGCCTGTAAGGTGTATAAAAACAGAAAGGAGTTTTTAAAATTAAATGAGAATCCTTTGCCAATAACCCCACCATCAAATAAAAAATGGCAATCAAAGTCCAAAAAAGGGGGATAGCCAAAATTGTTATGAAATAGGAGCTTAAGGATTAGTTTTATTAACAAAAAATATTTCTATCTTTGCAAACCCAAAAACTAATAGGAATGGATGCGCTTACTGATTTCATTATACCCATAGTAGGGCTTAAGTTGGGAGATCATTCGTATCAATTTGAAGTTGATGGGAAGTTCTTTAAAGAATTTGACAACATTGAGTTACAAGAAGGTTGCCTTCAGATTGATTTGATTTTAACGAAAAGATCAAATTTGATGGAATTAACATTTCATGTAAAAGGCAGTATGCAGAGTCTTTGTGATCGATGTGGGGGAGGGTTAAAATTGCCTCTTCAGCATCAGGAAATGAGAATTGTGAAATTCTCTCAAGAAGATTTCAATAATACTGACGATGTCCTGATTTTAGGAAATGATGAGCATGAAATTAATGTTTCTCATATGGTTTATGAAACCATTGCTTTAGGTTTGCCTTCCAGAAGGTTTCATGACGAAGAGACCAATGGGCAGGTTTGTGATGAAGACGTGTTGAAAAGATTAGAAGAATACCACGAACAAGACGAAAAAGATGATGTTGATGATCGATGGTCGGCATTAAAAAATTTACTAACGGATAAAGAATAGCGTAAAATGGCACATCCTAAACGAAAAATATCGAAACAAAGACGTGACAAGAGAAGAACGCACTACAAAGCGGAAGCTCCTACTGTAGCTGTATGTTCTACTACCGGTGAAGCTCACTTGTATCATAGAGCATACTGGCATGAGGGAAAAATGTATTACAAAGGTAACGTAGTTATTGAGTAGTACGTTTTGCAAAATAATTTACCACTCTTGAGTGATTTTTTATTCTGTTTTACTGCACGTACCAAGATTTTATGTAGATTTAAGCCCTGTTTTATGAGGTTTAGATCTACATTTTTATTTTACAAGAAATGCGAATAGGATTAGACGTAATGGGAGGAGATTTTGCTCCTTCGACAACTATAAAAGGTGCTTTGCTTGCCTTGCAGGAATTACCTGAGAGTTCGCATGTCGTTTTGATTGGTGACGAATCAAAGATAAGAACAGAACTTGAAAAGGGACGTGTTGCCAACGATGCATTTGATATTGTACATGCTCCTGATGTTATAGGCATGGGAGAGCACCCTACAAAAGCATTTTTGAAAAAGCCTGAATCCTCTATTTCCGTTGGTTTTAATCTATTAAAAGAAGGAGCTATTGATGGCTTTGCCAGTGCTGGGAATTCAGGTGCAATGTTAGTAGGGGCATTTTATACGATAAAGTCTGTAGCTGGTGTAATTAGACCTTCTGTTACAAGTATTCTTCCAAAGGAACAAGGTGGTGTAGGGTTAATTTTAGATGTAGGTATTAATGCCGATTGTAAGCCGGATGTGTTAAATCAATTTGCTATTTTGGGCTCATTATATGTAGAGCATGTGCATGGAATTACAAATCCAAAAGTTGCTTTGCTAAATATTGGTGAAGAAGAAGGGAAAGGAAATTTATTATGTCAGGCTGCATATAATTTGATGAAAGACACAGAAGAATTTAACTTTGTGGGGAATGTAGAAGGTCGAGATTTGTTTAACGATAGTGCTGATGTGATCGTTTGTGATGGTTTTACTGGAAATGTTGTTTTAAAACAAGCAGAAGCTTTTTATGAGTTGACGAAAAAAAGAGGTTTAAAAGACGAATATTTTGATCGTTTTAATTACGAAAACTATGGAGGGACTCCAATTTTAGGCGTTAATGGAACTGTTATGATTGGACATGGAATTTCCAATGATAAAGCCATAAAAAATATGCTTTTGCATACTGCAGAAGTCATTCAAGCAAAACTATCTGAAAAAATTAAACAAGCATTTCAAGAATGAGTAAAATAACAGCAGCTATTACAGGGATTAACGGTTGGGTTCCTGAATACAAGTTAACAAATCAAGAGTTGTCTACTATGGTAGATACTAATGATGAGTGGATTACTTCGCGAACTGGAATTAAAGAAAGAAGAATCCTTAAAGGAGAAGGTCTAGGCTCTTCAGATTTAGGTGCTAACGCAGTTAAAGGATTGTTGGAAAAGAAAAATATGAAGGCAGAAGAGATCGATTTGATCATCTGTGCAACCGCAACTCCGGATATGCTTTTTCCTTCTACAGCCTGTATTATTGCAGATAAAGTTGGAGCGAAAAATGCTTTTGCTTTTGATTTAATGGCAGCTTGTTCCGGTTTTTTATTTTCTTTGTCAACCGCTTCAAAATACATAGAGTCGGGGGCATATAAAAAAGTAATTGTAGTTGGTGCTGATAAAATGTCATCGATTGTTAATTATGAGGAAAGGACAACTTGTGTGATCTTTGGTGATGGAGCCGGAGCCGTATTGTTAGAGCCAAATGAAGAAGGTTTAGGAATCCAAGATGCTATTTTAAAAAGTGATGGATCTGGAAGAGATTATTTGCAAATGAAAGGTGGGGGTTCTGTAAATCCTTCGACACATGAAACGGTTGACGCAAAAGAGCATTATATTTACCAAGATGGTAAAACCGTGTTTAAGTTTGCGGTTACAAATATGGCAGATGTTTCTGCCGAAATTATGGAGCGGAATAACCTAACAGGTGATGATATTGCCTGGTTGGTTCCGCATCAGGCGAACAAGCGTATTATTGATGCAACTGCACGTAGAATGGGTGTTGGAACAGAAAAGGTAATGTTGAATATTCAGAAATACGGGAATACAACAAACGGAACAATCCCATTGTGTTTATGGGAGTGGGAAGATAAATTAAATAAAGGGGATAATCTGGTATTAGCTGCTTTTGGTGGCGGTTTTACCTGGGGCTCTATCTACCTTAAATGGGCATACTAAAAAGAAAAAGTAACATTAATTATTGTTATGGCATTAGATATCAAAGAAATTCAAGAACTGATTAAGTTCGTTGCTAAGTCAGGTGTTTCCGAAGTAGATTTGGAAATTGGTGAAATGAAAATTTCAATTAAAACTCCTCCTAGAAAGGGTAAAGGGCAAGTGGAAACAATCGTACAGCAAATCCCTATCGCTGCAGCACCGGGAATCGCTCCTGTAGCAGTTCAAGTGGCTCCTGTAGTTGCTGCTGTCCCAGAAGGGACCGAAACACCGGCTTCCAGCCTTGCTGCTGATGAATCAAATTACATTACAATTAAGTCGCCAATGATTGGGACTTTTTACCGAAAACCGGCACCTGATAAAGATTCTTTTGTAAGTGTTGGCGATGAAGTAAGTAGTGGAACGGTTGTTTGTGTCGTTGAAGCAATGAAATTATTCAACGAAATCGAGTCAGAAGTTTCTGGTAAAATCGTAAAAGTATTGGTAGAAGACATGAGTCCAATCGAATATGATCAGCCATTATTTTTGGTAGATCCTTCATAATTTTTTAAAACATAAACGATGACTATGTTTAAGAAAATTTTGATCGCTAATCGTGGTGAAATAGCGTTGCGAGTTATTCGTACCGTCAGAGAAATGGGTATTAAAACGGTTGCAGTATATTCATCTGCAGATGCAGATAGTTTGCATGTTAAGTTTGCCGATGAAGCCGTATGTATTGGTCCTGCTACTAGTGCAGATTCATATTTAAAAATCCCTAATATTATTGCTGCAGCAGAAATAACGAATGCTGATGCAATTCATCCGGGTTATGGTTTTTTAGCTGAAAACTCTAATTTCTCGAAAATTTGTGAAGAGAACAATTTGAAATTTATTGGTGCTTCTCCGGAAATGATTGATGGGATGGGTGATAAGGCAAATGCCAAGGCAACTATGAAGGCTGCTGGAGTTCCTACAATTCCTGGTTCTGAGGGTATTTTAGAAACCTATGAAGAGGCTGAAAAGCTTGCTATTGAAATAGGTTTCCCTGTCATGTTAAAAGCTACTGCCGGTGGTGGTGGTAAAGGTATGCGTGCTGTTTTTGAATTAGATCAATTCCAGGCTGCCTGGGATTCTGCTCGTCAGGAAGCGGATGCTGCTTTTGGAAACGATGCTATGTATATGGAGAAGTTAATTGTTGAACCTCGTCATATTGAAATACAAATCATTGGTGATTCAACAGGAAGGGCTTGCCATTTGTCTGAAAGAGATTGTTCTGTTCAAAGGAGACATCAAAAACTTACTGAAGAAGCTCCGTCTCCATTTATGACAAAAGAACTTCGCAAGCGTATGGGTAAGGCTGCTGTAAAAGCTGCCGAAGCCGTAAAATATGAAGGTGCCGGTACTGTAGAGTTTTTAGTTGACAAGGATCGGAATTTCTATTTTATGGAAATGAATACGCGTATTCAGGTGGAGCATCCGGTAACGGAAGAGGTAATTAACTACGATTTAATCGCTGAGCAAATAAAAGTTGCTGCCGGAATTCCTATTACTGGCAAAAATTACGAACCTAGCCTTCATGCTATTGAGTGTCGTATTAATGCTGAGGATCCAACGAATGACTTTAGACCTTGCCCCGGTAAGATTACTACATATCATGCTCCCGGTGGTCATGGCGTACGTGTAGATACACATGTGTATTCAGGGTACGTTATTCCCCCTTATTACGATTCAATGATTGCCAAGCTTATTGTTGTTGCCCAAACCAGAGATGCGGCTATAGAGAAGATGAAAAGAGCTTTGAGTGAGTTTACTATTGAAGGCGTGAAGACTACGATTCCATTCCACTTACAATTAATGGATAACGAAGATTACAGATCTGGAAATTATACTACTAAGTTTATGGAAGATTTTGTCTTTAAGGGCTAACACGATTTTCATTTATCACATAAAATTCCAATCCGTTTAAGCGGGTTGGAATTTTTTTTGACAAAGGGTTTTTTGTATTAATCTTACTGAGGATAACAATGATTTAATAAAACAAGTTTTTATTTATATCGCAAGTTTTAGTTTGCCCTTGATCTGCTCTATTTTCTTTTTGATACTTTCTTTGTCATAGCCACAATCAGCATGTAATTGTAGCTGAGAGCCATGTTCAATAAATTCATCAGGTATGCCTAGTCGATACACTGAGGCATTGTATTGGTTGTCTGCCATAAACTCAATAACTGAAGACCCCACACCTCCGGTAATACACCCGTCCTCAAGGGTAATGATGTGTGTATAGTTTTCAAATACCTGGTGAAGCATTTTTTGGTCAAGAGGCTTAGCAAATCTTAGGTCGTAATGAGCAATGTGGAAACCTTCTTTGTCGTAGTCATTACAAACTTCTGTAGCATAGTTTCCTACATGACCGAATGAGAGAATGGCAATGTCTTTACCGGTTCTTAGTTTACGCCCCGTACCTACTTCAATGGATTTAAACTCAGTCTTCCATTCCGGCATCACCCCTTTACCTCTTGGGTATCTGATGGCGAAAGGCCCGTGTTCTTTTTCTTGAGCTGTAAACATTAAATTTCTTAATTCCTCCTCATTCATTGGTGCGGAGATAATCATATTTGGAATACATCTGAAATAGGCAATATCAAATGAGCCATGGTGTGTTGGGCCGTCTTCTCCAACTATACCTGCACGATCCAAACAAAATATCACACTTAGTTTTTGAATTGCAACATCATGTATTACCTGGTCAAAAGCTCTTTGCATGAATGAAGAATAAATATTGCAAAAAGGGATTAATCCCTGAGTTGCCATACCTGCTGAAAAAGTTACAGCATGTTGCTCTGCAATACCAACGTCAAATACCCTGTCAGGAATTTCTTCCATCATGTATTTTAGTGAGCAACCTGTTGGCATTGCTGGTGTAATTCCAACAATTTTTTCATTTTCTTTTGCAAGTTCTATGATGGTATGTCCAAATACGTCTTGATATTTTGGAGCTTCCGTTTTAGCTTTTGCTATGCTGAAAATTTTGCCTGTTTCTTTGTTAAATAAACCTGGGGCATGCCATTTAGTACTATTTCCTTCTTCGGCAGGTTGGTAGCCTTTACCTTTTGTGGTCACACAATGTAAAATTTTAGGACCTGGAATATCTTTTAAGTCTTCTAAAATTTTGACCATATGTTCTACATCATGACCATCAACAGGACCGAAATACCTAAAGTTTAATGATTCGAAGTAATTACTCTGCTCGAGCATAGAAGATTTAACGGCATGTTCTATCTTCTGAACGATCGCCTGTGCATTTGGTCCAAATTTGCTGAATTTCCCTAGTAAATCCCAAACTTCATCTTTAATCTTGTTGTAAGTATGAGAGGTCGTGATGTCGGTTAAATATTCTTTTAATGCCCCCACATTTGGATCGATCGACATGCAGTTGTCGTTTAATACAACAAGTATGTTAGAGTCTGCCATACCTGCATGGTTAAGAGCCTCAAAAGCTTGCCCACCAGTAAGGGCGCCATCACCAATTACGGCAATATGTTGTTTGTCTTTTTCACCTTTTAGTTGAGATGCAATTGACATTCCAAGCGCTGCTCCTATTGATGTAGAAGAGTGTCCAACACCAAAAGCATCATATTCGCTTTCATCGCGCTTAGGAAATCCACTAATGCCTTTGTATTTTCTGTTTGTATGAAAAACATCCCTTCTTCCTGTGAGAATTTTATGACCATAAGCCTGGTGTCCAACATCCCATATTAATTCATCGTAAGGAGTGTTAAATACGTAGTGAAGTGCTATTGAAAGTTCAACAACACCTAAGCTAGCTCCAAAATGCCCTCCATTTACCGAAACGACATCGATAATAAATTGGCGAAGCTCTTTAGATAATTGATGTAACTCAGAAACGTCAAGTTTTTTTAAATCACTTGGCGAATCAATTGTGCTTAAGATGGAATTTGCTCTTTTGGGCAAAGGAATTAGATTTTAAAATATATGAGTACAAATGTACTAAACTATCAGTAGATTAAATTATTGGGTCAAAATTTATTGTCGGAGTAAATTTATGCATATAAATTAAGGGTACGCAATGTATTTCATTAAGATACTGGAAAATAATTAGAAGTCTGTTTGCTAAAACAATTTAAATATCGTGAAATTATGTGTTGATTATTAGGCGTTTACCTTAGTGAATATCTTTTTCGGATCATGTGTATCGGAGCATTTTTAATGCTATCGTCATATTTCGATAAATTAATAAATTGCATTACCTTTGCTTTATATCCTGTTTGGAGTGTTAAAACTCAAATTTGTGGATATTTAAATGCTCTTATGGGCAAAATGTTTAGTGATAAAGTAAACGAGTTGTAGTGATTTTTGATTCCGAAAAAATGGATTTCATTGAACGGTATTTCGATGAAGAATTATCAGAGGAAGAGCTTCGATTGTTTGAAGATGAGCTTGGGCGCGACAGTAAATTTAGAGATGAAGTAAAGCAATATGAGCAGGTAATTGGTGGATTAAAAGATGCTCGATCTCGTAAAATGAAGAGAGGGTTTCGGAGTTTTGAAGATCAAATTCATAGTAGAAAGTCTGATCATACAATTTTCACCAAAAGAATGTTGGGTTATTGCGTGGCTTTAGGGCTTTTGATTGGTTTTATTGTTAACTACACAATTTCTAATCCAGAAATAGAAACTAAATTAATATTTGAAGAGTATTTCAGACCTTATCCAAATGTTATAGAACCTGTTGAATCTTCTGGTTCTGTAGAGGCTTTCAATTTAGAGTTTGTAGAAGTTATGGAGTTGTATGAGTCTAAGCAATATGATAAGGCTATTTTAGGTTTTGATAAATTAATGCTAAGAAATAAGGAATTTAAGAATGAAGTGCTTTTTTATAAAGGAGTAGCCTTACTGGCAAAAGGTAAGGCATTAGGGGCCGTCAATCAATTTGAGCTCATGGATGCGTCTAGTCGTTTTGCCAATCAAAGGAAATGGTATTTGTCTTTGGCACTCGTCCAAGCAGGCGAGATAAATGAGGCAAAAGATTCATTAAATCAGATTATTTTAGATCAGAGTTATTTCATGGTTCATGCAGAAGAGGTTTTAAATATTCTTTCGCCAAAAGAATAAACTCAACCATTAACGAAGTGCATAGGCAGCAGTATAGTTTATTATCTGTTTTAGGCTTTATTTTAGGATTGTTGTTACCCGAAATGATTAATTCTGACCAAAACATTGGACTTGAAAGGTTTTAGTTAGAATTTTAGGTGGTTTAGTTTGTTTGAGTGCAACTAATTCGTTGTGGTTGTGTAGGTTCTCAAGAACGAGTTTATCATTTTAGATATGGAAATATCCTGTAAACATAAACTTACGAAAATATATATCGCTTCTGTGTAATTAAAACTTCTTGCTAATTCATCACCTTTTAAAGATGTTAAAACCGGAATTCTATTTTCTCTTTAAAAGCATTTTTCGAAATTTCATCGCCTTTCATCAAAAACAATACCAAACGAATAAAAGTCAGATTATTTGGAGAGGCTTATAGTTAAAGTTCCAATGAAAAAAATTAAATTTGCTTAAACAAGCTACGATATTTAGAAGAAAATGAACAGGATAGAAGTAAAAGAAGCCCTGAATTTAGAGGCCGGAGAAAATTTGGTAAACCTAAAAGGATGGGTAAGAACAAAGAGAGGCAGTAAGAACGTTTCATTTATTGCTTTAAATGATGGTTCAACCATAAATAATATTCAGGTTGTAGCTGAAAATAATATTGCTGAGGATATTTTAAAGCTGATTCATACAGGGGCTAGTATTTCCGTAAATGGAAAATTAGTGCAATCAAAAGGTTCTGGGCAAGCTATAGAGCTTTTAGCAGAATCTATTGAGGTGTTAGGTGTAGCGAATCCGGAAGAATATCCATTGCAACCGAAAAAACACTCATTAGAATTTTTAAGAGAAAATGCTCATTTAAGATTTAGAACAAATACGTTCGGAGCTATATTTCGTGTTCGACATGCAATGACTTTTGCCATTCATAACTTCTTTAATCAAAAGGGATTTTCGAATGTACATACGCCGATAATTACCGGTTCTGACTGTGAAGGTGCCGGAGAGATGTTTGCGGTAAGTACTTTAGATAAAGTGAACACTCCTTTAACAGAAGAAGGTGGAGTTGATTATACGCAAGATTTTTTTGGGAAAGAAACGAATTTAACGGTTTCGGGGCAGTTAGAAGCAGAAATGGCTGCATTGGCACTTGGGAAAGTCTATACTTTTGGCCCAACTTTTAGGGCAGAAAACTCCAATACTTCTCGTCACTTGGCAGAATTTTGGATGATAGAGCCTGAAGTGGCTTTTGCCGATTTAAACGAAGATATGGACCTGGCACAAGATATGCTTCAATATTTGTGTTCTTATGCACTTAATCATTGCAGAGAAGATTTAGAATTCCTAGACAAGCGTTTGCAGGAAGAAGAAAAGCATAAGAAAAAAGAAGAACGTCAGGAAATGGGCCTTATTGAAAAGCTCCAATTTGTAATTGAGAATGATTTTGAACGCATAACTTACACAGAGGCGTATGATATTTTAAGAAATTCTAAGCCTAATAAGAAAAAGAAATTTAAGTATCTAATTGAAGAGTGGGGCGCTGATTTCCAATCAGAGCACGAAAGATATTTGGTAGAGAAAAAATTTAAAAAACCCGTTATAATTACGGATTACCCTAAAGATATAAAGGCATTTTATATGCGCATGAATGACGATGGAAAAACTGTCCGAGCTATGGACGTGTTATTTCCGGGTATTGGAGAAATTATTGGAGGTTCTCAAAGAGAGGAACGATTAGATATTCTGAAATCCAGAATGCAGGAGATGGATATTCCGGAGCATGAATTGTGGTGGTATCTTGATTCTAGAAAATTTGGTACAGTACCACATAGTGGTTTTGGCTTAGGTTTCGAAAGATTGGTATTGTTCGTAACAGGTATGGGTAATATTCGAGATGTTATTCCTTTTCCAAGAACTCCAAAAAACGCAGATTTTTAATCCTATATGTTAAAGCAGTCTCTACAGCAAAAGTTAGCACAGAAGCTTTCGCCTCAACAGATTAAGTTGATGAGGCTTATACAGCTTCCGACCATTGAGTTAGAGCAAAAAGTTAAAGAAGAGTTGGAGGAGAATCCAGCTATTGAAGAAGTTACAGAGCATACTGATGCGTCAGAGACTGAAGATTACGATACGGGCGAAGAGCAACGTATAGAGGCTCAGGAAATTAATATAGATGAGTATTTGAGTGATGATGAAACACCTCGTTATCGTTTAGTAGCAAATAATACCAGTTCAGATCAAGAAGAGAAGTCAATTCCTGTGGCAATGGGGGTTAGTTCAATTGAGATTTTAGAAAAACAACTTGTCCTTAGGGATCTTGATAGCCATCAGTATCAAATAGGTTTGTTCCTAATTGGTTGTGTGAATGATAATGGATACATTAGAAGAGAGCTTTCTGCCATAGTTGATGATCTTGCTTTTACTCAAAATATTATAAGCAGTGAGCAAGAGGTTTTGCAGGTTTTAAAAGTTATTCAGGATTTTGAGCCTTCCGGAATAGGAGCCAGAAATTTACAAGAGTGTTTGCAAATTCAGTTAAGTGAAAAGTCAACGAATGAATCTATTGGATTAGCAAGAGAAATAGTTTCCAATCATTTTAATGCTTTATCAAAGAAGCATTATGATAAATTACGATCAAGTTTGTCTGTCCCGGAAGATCTTTTGAAGAAGTCGTTAAAAGAGATTTCTAGGTTAAATCCTAAGCCCGGGGCTTTTGGTTCATCTAAAGTAGTGCAGCATATTATTCCTGATTTTAGAATATCAATAGTAGACGGACAGTTGGATTTAACTATGAATACCGGGATGATTCCTGAGCTGAGGGTTAATAGTTCTTTTAAAGAGTTGTTGCAGGGTTACAAAGAATCCAATAATAGTGAGAATAAGGAACAGAAAGAAGCTGTGCTTTTTGTAAAGCAAAAATTAGATTCTGCAAAGTGGTTTATCGATGCTATTCGTCAAAGGCACCATACATTAATGTTAACCATGACTTCCATAATGAATTTCCAGCAGGATTATCTTCTTACCGGAGATGAGCGCATGCTAAAACCGATGATTCTTAAAGATATTGCTGATCGGATTGGAATGGATGTTTCTACGGTATCTAGAGTTGCAAACAGTAAATATTTAGATACCCCTTATGGCACTTTCCTGATTAAATATTTTTTCTCTGAGTCTATGAAAAACGATCAGGGTGAGGATGTTTCGACCAAAGAAATTAAAATGATATTGGATGAGGTTGTTCAACAAGAAGATAAAATTAAACCTCTAACTGATGCCAGGTTGGTGGATCTATTAAAGGAGAAAGGTTACTCTATAGCTAGAAGAACAGTTGCAAAATATAGAGAGCAACTTGGAATCCCTGTTGCCCGTTTAAGAAAAGAAATATAATGTTTTCGTGTTCTTAGGATTCTAATTACTAAATAGTTTAAAATGTATATATTATATTAGCTTCATCTAATGGTTATTTTTTAATAGAAAGTATGTTTTGTAATTGAATAAAATATAGTTATAAATAGGTATAAGGTTGATTGTTTAAATACAAATGCTTATATTTGGGGCAGTATAACGAAAAACCCCCTCCATAAAATGAAAGTATTAAATCTAAATTCAGAAGCTTTGCTTGCCGCTGCTTCGATGTTAAAGGTTCTTGGACATCCCATTCGAATTTCTATAGTTGAGTTGTTGGAAGAGTCTCCTCGTATGTCGGTTACCGAAATTTTTAAAGCATTAAGAATAGAGCAGGCAATCGCATCACATCATCTTAACACTTTAAAGAATAAGAGAGTACTCAGTTCAGAACGAGTAGGAAAAAACACCTATTACTCTGTAAGTCATGTTGGCTTGATTGCTGCAGTGAAGTCTGTTCGTGATTGTCAGTAAGTATTGATGTTTTTTTTCGTTTAGTTTAGAGTTTCTCTTTTACTAATGACAGTTTGATTGTAATCTACAATTGAGACTGCTTGTTGGTGGTATATTATTAGCATAATAATCAAATATTTGTTTACAATTCCTTAACACACTTTTAAATAGTGATTAACCTGATTTGTCTGACGACCTGTTAGATTTGCATTAGAAACTTGAAAAAAACACGATGAAAAAGTTTTTTACAATTGCATTAATGTTTGCAGGTCTTAACCTTGCACATGCACAAGATGGGAAAGTACATGGTAAAATCTTCTCCAATTTCAACTACAGTGTAAATGATGAAGCTGCTGAATTTGGAATTACAAGGGCTTATTTTGGTTATAAATACCAATATAGCGATGCCTGGAGTGCTAAATTAACCTTAGATGTTGGTGGGGCAGATACATATGCGCGTACTGCATATTTAAAAGTAGCTGCATTACAATGGAAGGCTTCAGATAAATTAACTGTAAACTTTGGTCAGGTAGAATTAAAGCAGTTTAAAGTTCAAGAGAAAAACTGGGGCTATCGTTACATTCAAAAATCGGCTCAAGATGCCTTTAAAATGGGTCCTTCAGCCGATATGGGTTTAACTGCAGATTACAAACTTCACGATATGGTTGCTGTTGACTTTACTATGGTAAATGGCGAAGGATACAAAAAGAACCAAAGTGATGCAAACATGAAAAAAGGTTTTGGTTTAACACTTAAGCCTGTTGATGAATTAACGCTACGTATTTATACCGATATGATGTCTAAATCTGATGAGGGTTCTGAAGAAGATTCTACATTGGTTTCTTTCCCTTCCCAAAATACAATGGCATTATTTATAGGTTATAAAGCCGAGGATTTACGTTTGGGTGCTGAATACAATACTCAGTCTGCTCATGGTAATATTGAGGGAGCCGATTACAATATTGTGTCTGCTTATGGAACCTATTATGTAAATGATCATGTAGGAGTATTTGCACGTTATGATATGGTTTCTTGCGGTGAAGGTGGTCATGACTCTAAAAATGGTGATTATGTGATTGCCGGTTTAGAATATCGCCCTGTAAAAGGCGTGTCTGTTTCCGCAAATTTACAAGGTTTCACTCCGGAAGAAGGGAATGCTGAAAACTCCATTTTTATGAACTTGCAGTATAAGTTTTAAGAAGAAATACGTTTAAGATTATTTTTTAAAACCTCTCAACAATTGTTGAGAGGTTTTTTTTATAGGTACAACGTTTTTTGTGAGTAATGGGGTTGAAATTTTTCCAAATGGCGGCAATTGAAACATTTTCGATAAGTTCAGGTGTTCTAATACAATTTTTAATACCATTTTGTTCACAAGAATTCTGGAGGTCCAGAAAAAGTAGAGCGTGTATCCCTTTTTTTTGATAAGTGGGATGGATGCCAATGAGATTGAGAACAACATCTTTGCTTGTTTTTTTGCTTTTAGCAGATGAAAAAATCCAAATGGAAATAAACTTCCGTTTGCCTTTTGTAAAGCTTGTGCATATGAAAGCATGATAACGGCAAAAGCGATTATTTTTCCGTTTTTATCAAGTACAAATTTAATATACTCAGGATTTATGTGCTGAATGTATTTATCTATTAAATAGAATTTTTCTTCATTAGAAATCGGAACAAATGACGTTAAGGATGCATAGCTTTCATTAAATAGATCAAACATTTCATCAATATAGGGAAGCAGTTCTTTTGTTTTTGTAAAATTAAGTGAACGGATTTGGTAACGTTTTTTAATGAGCCTACTAATTCGCTCTAGTGGTTCTCTTTTTACATTTTCAAAAAGAAATTTGTTCTCCAAATATATTTTTTCAACGGCAAACCCCAATGTTTCGAAGTGATTCACATAATAAGGATGGTTATACTAGGTAACCATAGTGCTAAGGTGGTCAAAACCTTCAGTTAGCACACCCACTTTATCGAGGTTTGAAAATCCAACCGGACCTTCCATGAATTTCAATTTATTTTCCCGTCCTATTTCCTCGACCTTGTCAAGTAATTGTTTAGAAACTTCTATGTTATCGATAAAATCAAACCAGCCAAAACGCATTTTTTTAAGCCCTTGATTGTTGATTTCGGTACGGTTGATAATAGCGGCAATTCTACCAACGATTTCATTATTTTCTAGTGCTAAAAAGAGTCTGGCATTTGCATGTTTAAAAACGGGATTTTTAGTTTTATCAAATAAGGCTATTTCATCTTTTATAATGGGTGGGACCCAGCAAGAATTTCCTTTGTAAAGTTTGAAAGGAAATTTTACAAATTTTTTTAATTGGCCTTTTGTTTTTACTTCTTTTAGATGGGTCATAAAATTTAAATTTGATAGAATTTTTTTAAATAATTGTGCAGAGAACTTTATTATTTTGATTTCCCTTTTTTATATTCTAGTATGTTAATCAGTTGTAAAGCCCCTAATATTGTATGTAAATATGAATTATCTTCACCATGATTTTTCATGAAATTATATTTCAATAAATATTATAATTAAACCAAGAAACAAATGTAATAATTTAAACAATTAAATGAGCAAGTTATTGTGTTGCATGTTTTTACAAGGTATATTTTGAAGAACGTGTATTAGACCTTTTGATTAAGCATGAAGTTTGTGTGGACTCGTTGCGTAATGTGTTTGTTAGTATTGATTTTAGTAGTGTTTTGTAGGTGGTAAGCCAGAAGTTTTTTATCTTATAAAGGGTTGCTTAACTTAAACTTAACATTAGGTTTATTTTAGTTTAACTGCTTTGTTTGGATTATGCTTGTTATTTGTAGTGTAGAATTTAAAAACAAAGAAAATGAACACTACGACTGTAAAAAGAATTGAGATCAGTAAGTTTTTATACGCAGCTATTTTAGTAGTAGTTTACACGATTGCTGTACTTGCCTAGCTAGTTGTTTCAAGCTTAAATCACTCTTTTTAATATGAAAAAACTAATCAGACGATTTAGTTTTCCCGTGTCTCTTTGGATCCAAAAAGACGAGAAATCATTCCTTTCTTTTGTTATTGTAGCCTTTATGGTGGCTATGTTTGCAACACCTTATCCTCAAATTGCTATGTGGGTAGGGTTTTTATTTGCTGCTTATGCTGCTGTTGCCAACGATAGTATACAAACATTAGGGACGTTCATTGCTTCGAATCAAGATAAGAAGTGGTGGGTACTTTGGATCTTTATCGGAGGTATTTTTTTATTTACGGTAGGTTATAGTTGGTATAATTATGCCGGTGATGTTTCTCACGGTCGTTTAATGGCCAAGGGTTTTGAGGTTGCACCAACCGAATTCCACTTTCTACAAATTGCAGCACCGGTATTTTTATTAATACTTACGCGTCTTAGAATGCCTGTATCTACGACATTCATTCTATTAACCTCTTTTGCTGCCGCTCCTGCTGCTATTGGTAAAGTATTGGCAAAGAGTATGAGCGGTTACATTTTAGCATTCTTCCTTGGTTTTATTGTTTTCCTGGCGATATCAAAACTTGCTAAGAAGTATTTTGTGGGTGAAGCTAAATTTGGATGGACGATAGCCCAATGGATTACATCGGGGACTTTGTGGTCTGTATGGTTAATGCAGGATGCTGCAAACATTGCTGTTTACCTTCCACGAGATATGGCTTTTAGTGAATTTATGGGATTCGCACTTGTCATATTCGCAGGATTAGGTTTGTTGCTTTACTACAAAGGTGGTAGAATTCAAAAGATCGTTACGGAGAAGTCGGTAATCACCGATGTTCGTTTTGCGACTATTGTAGATTTTATTTACTGTATTATATTATTCTACTTTAAATTACACTCTCAAGTGCCAATGAGTACTACCTGGGTGTTCATCGGTTTATTAGGTGGTCGTGAAGTTGCCATGGCAATTAGAAATGCAGGAGAGAACAGTATAGCTACGTCATTCCGATTAATGTTTAAAGATTTCTCCTATGCGATGATCGGTTTAATAATCTCAATTGCGATCGCAATTGGTGTAAATGATCAGTTAACATTAGCTTCAATGCTAGAAACGATTCCATCTGAGTTTGCTTCAGGAATCACTAAATTCTTTAGCAGGTTAGGATTATAGATATTTTACTCCGCTTCGGCGGAGTTTTTTTTTGCACTAATAAATTCTGACAATAATCTTTATATTTACACAAATCATCCTAAAAATATGCAAAGCAATAATCGCATTTTACTTGTTGACGATGAGAAAGACATCTTAGAGTTTTTAAGTTACAATCTTAAGAAAGAGGGTTTTGTTGTGGCAACTTGTAACGATGGTCAAACTGCAT
Source organism: Flavobacteriales bacterium (assembly GCA_024959975.1). Lineage (GTDB taxonomy): Bacteria > Bacteroidota > Bacteroidia > Flavobacteriales > UBA7430 > JANXFM01. Next base: position 5,586 of record JANXFM010000143.1, on the reverse strand, counting down.
TGGATCTATTAGAGGAGTTTAAGCCTAATTTAATTGTCCTTGATGTAATGATGCCCGGAATGGATGGAATTGAAACTTGTGAGAACATTCGTTCTAATTCGAAGTATGATAATATTCTAATTACTTTTTTAACGGCTCGTGCCGAAGACTACTCTCAGGTGGCGGGATTGGAAGCCGGTGCTGACGGTTATATCAATAAGCCTATTAAGCCAAAAGTACTTGTTAGCAGGGTAAAGGCTTTGCTTAGGAGAAAAGGTTCTGCTACTCAGTTAGAAGCTCCTAAAGATCTTATTGAAATAGGGGGTTTAAAAATCGATAGAGAATGCTATCAGGTAACTGTAGACGAAGAGCCTATGTCTTTACCTCGTAAAGAATTTGAAATACTTTATTTGCTGGCTTCAAAACCCGGAAAAGTATTTAAAAGAGAAGAAATATTTGAAAAAATTTGGGGGGATGATGTTGTAGTAGGAGGTAGAACCATTGATGTGCACGTGCGAAAGTTGAGAGAGAAGTTAGGTCGTAACTATATCGAAACCGTTAAGGGAGTAGGCTATAAATTTAAAGTGAATGAATAAGCGTACTTGGCTTTTTTACAGATTGAAATCTAAAATGGATCAGTCCTGGTTGGTTTCTTTAGTGTCTTCTTTATTGTTGATGCTTATTTTGGCAATACATCTTCTTATTTTTGATTTTTCACTTAACTTTTCAGAGTCCACTTTGTTAGTATCCTCGGTAGGGCTTTCCAGTTTTATATTAGTCCGTTGGTTAGTAGATAAATTTATTTACAATAGAATTAAACTTATTTATAAGAATATACATGATTTTAAATCTAAACCGGGTGACTTGAAAGATGTGGATTTGCGACAGGTAAATAAAGACGTGAATACTTGGAATATTAATCGTGAAAAAGAAATAGAAAAACTGATGATTCGCGAAAGTTATCGTCGTCAGTTTGTAGGTAATGTAGCACATGAACTTAAAACGCCTATTTTTAATATTCAAGGGTATATTGATACGCTATTAGATGGAGCGATTGATGATGCTCAAATCAACAAAAAATTTTTACAGCGAGCTAATAAGAGTGTGAATCGTATGATCCATATTGTTGAGGATTTAGACGAAATAACAAAGCTTGAAGGTGGTAAGATAGAGATTGAAGAAGAGCCGGTAGATATTACAGAAGTTATTCTTGATGTAGTCGATCAGTTAGAGATGAAGGCCAAGAAAAGAAATGTGAATGTGCTTGTAATGCAAACGCAAAAAGGACGTTTTATGGTGCAGGTTGATGTGGAGAAGATAAAACAGGTATTGGTTAATTTAATTGTTAATGCGATTAAATACGGTAGAGAAGGTGGCGAGGTTTTGGTTCGTACGTACGATATGGACCGAAATGTTTTGGTGGAAGTAGCTGATAATGGAAATGGGATTCCTCAGAAACATTTGAATAAAATATTTGAACGTTTTTATCGTGTTGATAAATCTCGCGACAGAGAAAAAGGCGGCTCCGGTTTAGGTTTGTCGATTGTGAAGCACATCATCGAAGCACACAATCAGGTTATCAACGTACGAAGTACTGAAGGTGAGGGCTGTACTTTTTCATTTACCCTAAAAAAAGCATATTGATGTTTTATTTTTTTACTGAAAATTGATCTTCAATTTTTATCTCGATGCTATCGATCGGGATTTAACTTTCAACCTTCAATTTAAATGATTCGTAATTCACCTGAGATTGTTTTTGCAAACTACTTTTTAATAAATAAAACATGGAGCGATAGAAAATATTTGAACCGGTCATCGTTGAATAGACTTTCATGGTCGTTTTTTCATTATCCCCCTCAAAGTAAATCTCTATGGTACCTTTAAGCAGATCAGTTTCCATATCAAAAATGAACTTTTCATTTTCTTTGATTCCTTTTAATTCCTCGATCATTTCAAAGCTTTGTCCATCTTGTTCAAACTTCAATAAACGCCGATGTCCGGGACGAAGTTTAACACCACTTAATGTTTCATTTCCAACGTAGCCAAGCAACCATTCTGATTTCAGAGAGTCATTTATGAACGTAGCGTATGAGTCTTCTACAGAGGCGTTAATTTCAATCTGATTCTCATATTGAAAATTGGTATGGAAGAAGCCTAAACTTAGAAAGGCCAGAGTAATTCCAACAAGTCCTAATAGTGTAAATTTTACGAATCGCATCTTTATAAAATTGTTTATTCAAAGATAGAAAAAGGTTTCCTTATTGAATTTGTATTTTTGTCCTGCAAAAAAGAACGAAGTGGGAAAGAATAAACTAAGGAAGTTCGCCGAGACCGAGACCTTCAAAAATATGGTGCAGGAGCCAAGGCCCGATCTATTAGACAAAGGATTGCATTTAAAAGGAAAATGGCACAAAGAGTTTTTTAAAAATGAACATCCTATCGTCCTTGAGTTGGGTTGTGGAAAAGGTGAGTATACGGTTGGGTTGGCAGAGAAGTTTCCGGGTAAAAATTTTATTGGGGTAGACATTAAAGGGGCTAGGATGTGGCGAGGTGCGCGCACCGCAACTGATAATAAAATGCCAAATGCTGGTTTTTTAAGGACTCAAATAGAGCTCATAGACCATTGTTTCTCCAAAGGTGAGGTAAGTGAAATATGGATTACTTTTCCAGACCCGCAAATTAAATACCGACGTCGTAAAAAGCGATTGACAGCACCTGATATGTTGGAAATATATCGAAAAGTCTTAGCAGACGATGCGATCTTACATTTGAAGACCGACTCTCAATTTCTTCACGGTTATACTTTGGGAATCATAGAAGGTTATGGGCATAAAATTTTAGACTCCAGTTATGATATTGATCGGCAAAAGCCGGATGATGAATTGTTGAAGATTAGGACCAATTACGAAGGTATTTTTCGTGATAAGGGAATGGTCATTACCTATATAAAGTTTCAGTTAAATAGAAATGCCTAAAAAGCCTGAACAAATCTCTTTTTTTGAACGTTGCTACGAAGTGGTTCTCCGGATTCCTTATGGGAGGGTGACGACTTACGGTGCCATAGCCAAATATCTTGGAGCTGTAAGATCGGCAAGGATGGTTGGCTGGGCAATGAATAGCAGTCATGATAGAGATATTCCTGCGCATAGAGTGGTTAACAGAGTAGGCTTGTTAACCGGAAAACATCATTTTGACGGGATTCATTTGATGAAACAATTATTAGAAAATGAAGGACATAGATTTGATGGGGATCGAATGTTAAATTTTAAGAATGTGTTTTGGGAGCCATTTGATGTTTAAAACCTTGATTTTTGTACCTTTGCAGAGCAAAATTACAGCATGAATATACAGAAGAAACAAATAGAAGAGGCACTGAAGAGTGTAAAGGTCAAAGGTGATGAGAAATCGTTGATAGAGAGTGGCTTGGTAACAAACATTGTTGTGTTTGGAGATGAAGTAAATGTTGATGTGACCATCCATAATCCTACACTTCACGCAAAGAAGCAAGTGGAAGTTGATATATTAAAAGCGATCCACAAACAAGTATATGCTAAAGCTAAAATTAATGCTCGTATTACCGTAGAGGCAAAGCAGGAAGAAAATCCTAATTTGATTAGAGGTGAGAAGATCGAAGGCGTAGAAAACATTATAGCTGTTGCTTCCGGAAAAGGAGGCGTAGGAAAATCTACAGTGACAGCAAATTTAGCTGTGGCACTTCAGAAACAAGGTTATAAAGTTGGTATTGTAGATGCTGATATTTATGGACCATCTCAGCATATTATGTTTGATGTTGAAAGATCTCGCCCTGAATCAAGTAATGTAAATGGGAAACAGGTTATGTTGCCTGTAGAAAGTTATGGTGTTAAATTACTTTCCATTGGTTTTTTTGCTCCCGGATCACAAGCAGTGGTTTGGAGAGGGCCGATGGCTACGAAAGCTTTAAACCAGCTTATTAAAGATTCTTATTGGGGTGAAATCGATTATTTGTTAATTGATCTACCACCGGGAACAGGAGATATACACTTATCATTGGTGCAAGCGGTTCCTGTGACAGCGGCTGTTATTGTAAGTACGCCACAAAACATTGCCCTGGCCGATGCTAAGAAAGGGGTAGGTATGTTTCAATTAGATACGATTCAAGTACCCGTTTTGGGGCTTGTAGAAAATATGGCTTACTTCACCCCGGAGGAGCTTCCTGAGAATAAATATTATATCTTTGGAAAAGATGGTACTAAAAACCTTGCCGACGATTTAAATTTGCCTTTATTGGCAGAGATCCCACTTGTACAGGGTATTCGGGAAGCGGCTGATATTGGTCGTCCGGTAGTGCTTCAGGAAGATAGTGAGTCGGCAAAGGCTTTTATGGAACTAGCTAATAATGTAGTAGAGCAAGTAGAGTTACGTAATAAAAATTTAAGTCCTACAGAGTCCGTTAAAATTACAAACATGGATGGTTGCTCATCTTAAATGAATAAATATGTCAGTACAGACCGATTCCGGATTACTCCAAAAGATTGAAAAAGCCTTAGCTGATATCCGCCCTTATCTAGAGTCGGATGGGGGAGACATCTCTTTAATTGAGGTGACTCCGGATATGGTGGTAAAGGTAAAACTTCATGGCGCTTGTCAAAGTTGTAATGTAAATCAAATGACTTTAACAGCCGGAGTTGAACAATCCATAAAAAAGTATGCCCCTGAAGTTAAGGGGGTAGTAAATATAGACGATTAAAGAGTATCTAATGACTCAAGTTCCGAAAAAACTTGAAAAAGTAACCCTACTTTTTGCTGGAGATTCCGGTGATGGAATTCAATTAACGGGAACTCAATTTACAAATAATACGGCATTATATGGGAATGATCTAAGTACGTTCCCTGATTTTCCGGCAGAAATACGAGCACCTTTAGGAACTTTAGCGGGTGTTTCCGGTTTTCAAATTCACTTTGGATCTGTTGAGTATACACACCCGGCGATCGTTGTGATGTGCTTGTGGTGATGAATGCTGCGGCGTTAAAAAAGAATTTATCCCGATTAAAAGAACGTGGTACTATTATCGTTAACATCTCTGGTTTTGATAAGCGTAATTTGCGTTTAGCAGGTATTGAAGAGGGGCTCCTTTAAACAATCATAGTTTAGAAGGTTACAAAGTACATGATATCGATGTAACGAAACTCACAAGAGAAAGCCTTAAGGATTTTTCTTTAGGGACAAAAGATCGTGATCGGTGTAAGAATATGTTCGTTTTGGGCTTTGTGTATTGGATGTACAATCGTTCTATCGATTCGTCTATCGACTTTCTGAAAATGAAATTCGAATCAAAGCAGGAAATTCTTGATGCAAATATTACCGTGCTAAAGGCGGGTTATCACTTTGCAGATACTTATGAGGCTTTTTCAAATCGTTTTGAGATAAAGCCCGCAAAACTGCCTGATGGTTCTTATCGGAATATTATCGGTAATCAGGCTACTGCTTTAGGGTTGATAGCAGCTTCGCATAAGTCAAAATTGGACCTGTTCTATGGTGGATATCCTATTACACCTGCTTCAGATATACTTCATGAATTGGCTAAGCATAAGAACTTTGGGATAAAAACATTCCAGGCTGAGGAT
>JANXFM010000212.1 GCA_024959975.1 Flavobacteriales bacterium | reverse complement strand
GAATTAAAATTGCAATTTAGATCAACTATTTTTTGGACTTAGACCGTGACTCAAGACTTTTTTTGAGTAGAGGCACTATTTGACGTTCATAAGCGGTTTCAACAATTTTAATATCTTGACCTTGGTATTTTTTCACTAAGGTTCTATACTCTGTAAGTCCCCAACCTTTCGTTTGTGCCCGACTACCTGGAATGGGTGATTTTGTTGAATCATATCTACATGCTCCTGGTGCAAAATGAATAACTGACCACTTTTTTTCTGTAATTCTTTGATGAAGTCATCATCGTTTGTAACTGAAACCATTTCAGGATTTCCCAACACCGGAGTTAATAACTCAATTGCGCGTCTACCCATTTCTGGGTCACACCCTCTTATAAGAATACTCTTATTCGAATTATCACTTATTTGCATAACATCAATACCGTCACTTATAAGCCTCATTAATCTATCTCTTGTGTCCATAGGTTTAATTTAATTACATACAACGTTTGTGTAAACTCAGAGTGCGTTTATATAATTCTAGTTAATTTTTTCATTTCTCTTTGTCAGCGTCCTTTAGCGACTCCAAATAGTAGTCTAGTGGGCTTTTGATCTTCCGCAAACTCTTATCAGAAACAAAAGCATAGATAGCTGTAGTTTTAGGAGAGTTGTGTCCTAACAAGGTTTGAATATAGCGAATATCTACGCTTTGTTCCAATAAATGTGTAGCAAAACTATGTCTGAGCATATGTGGAGTAACATTTTGAAGTATTCCAGTGTTATGAGCAGCTCTTTTTAACAGTTGTCTAATGCTTCCTGCGCTATATTGTTTATGCTTGATTCCTTCAAATAACCAGTATTTAGGATGGTATTGGTTTATGTATTGTTTTAATACAATGGCAATAGAATCAGAAAGAATTGTTGTGCGATCTTTATTTCCTTTTCCGCCTCGAACAAATATGAGTGACTTATCGTATGAAATATCAGAGATTCTTAAATTGAGTAATTCACCAATTCTTAATCCTGATGAATACAAGGTAGCAAGTATGCATTTGTGTTTAATATTTGTGGTTGCATTTATTATGTTTAAAACTTCTTTCTCTGATAAAACTTTTGGTAGCTTTTTCTCTTTTCTAGGTCGCTCAATTTCGTAGTATTTACGTTGGCCACCCATAACTTTTTCGTAGTAAAATTTTAGGGCATTCATATGCTGATTTTGAGTGCTTGTGGCTACTTTTTTGGTATTGACCAAGTAGTCTTGGTAGGCTCGAATTTCTTCTTCGTTAATGTTTTCAGGAGCTTTGGGTGCGTGATAAACTAAAAAGCTTTTAAATAAGGAACAGTAGGTTTTAATGGTGTTTTTGCTGTACCGTTTTCTTTTGAGTAGTCGTTCGTATTCCGTTGGGAATTTTATTTTTGGGCTCTTAACATTTAGGTTTTCTTTTTTTAGCAGTGATTTCATGTCTACCCACGCTATTCCTTTAAAATAACTGAATATTTGTTTTAGATATATGGGTTTGTTTTTAATAAACAGAAATTCACGATTTTTATTCCAACGTGCGCCGATGTTCAAAAGGGCTTTTTCCCATTCTTTATTTTTTGGGCAATACATACCTATATACGAAATTTGTTGATGTTCTAGATGGAATAGTTTGATTTGTGCCTGATGTTTACCCACTTTATTTAAATTACATAATTAAATTATTAGTTAAATATAGGGAAAGTATAAAGCAAAAAAAAACGGCTCTTTCGAACCGTTTTAAACTGTAATATGTCTTACCATTGGTCGGGAGCTTCCCGCCATTTTTTGAGGGTGTCTATTTCTTCATCCGACACATAGCCTGTGTCCATAGCTTGTTCGATGAGGTTGTCGTAGTCACTTAAGGTTACCAGATCGCATTTGGCATTTTTGAAGTTTTGAACAGAAAGGTCAAAGCCATACGTGAAGATGGCTGCCATACCATTTACGGTACATCCTACTTCTTCGAGTGCTTTTACGGCTTTTAAAGAACTACCGCCCGTGCTTATCAGATCTTCGATAACCACTACATTTTGACCGCTTTCCACAAAACCTTCAATTTGGTTTTTTCGACCGTGTTTTTTAGGTTCGGGGCGAACATAAATAAAAGGTAGGCCCAATTCCTGAGCGACAAGAATACCGTGTGCGATAGCGCCCGTAGCGACACCTGCAATTACATCGGGCTTGCCAAAACGCTCTACAACAGCATGCGCCAGTTGTTCGCGAATGTAAGTTCGCGTAGCGTGGTGAGAAAGTGTAATGCGGTTATCACAGTAAATCGGAGAGTCCCATCCCGAAGCCCAGGTAAAAGGATTGCCCGGTTGTAATTTTATTGCTTTAATTTGCAATAGAAATTCGGCGGTTTTTTTCGCTGTGTCCTTGTCTAAAATCATGCAGCAAATGTATAGAATTTTTATAAACGATAGTGTATTAATTTTAAGGAGTTTTGAATCCATTTTGGAAGCAGATGAATCGGCTGAAATTCAGCATTATTCATGTGTTTCCTGTATGAGTAGCGCTCTAAAGAAACTCCAAAACGGACTTTGTGAATCGCTTATTTTGCAAGGGGATGATGTAGAGCTTATGTGGCAGGATCTCTGTTCGCGTTATGAGTTGATCGAGGCTGCCGGTGGGGTAGTTGTCAATTCAAATTCGGAGGTTTTGTGGATACGCAGAAACGATAAATGGGATCTTCCGAAAGGTAAGGTTGAACCGGGTGAAAAAGTGGAAGAGACCGCCGTTCGAGAAGTGGAAGAGGAGTGTGCCGTTCGAGGTATTGATCGGGGTGCGCTTTTGGGGGTGACCTATCACACCTATTCACATAAGGGGAAAGAAATTCTTAAAAAGTCTTATTGGTATGCGATGTCTTGTGCCGTTGATCAAGATCTGAAGCCTCAGGTCGAAGAGGGGATTACGGAAGTAATCTGGGCTGATAAACAGCAACATCTTACTTGCATGGCAGATACTTATACTTCTATAGCTGAACTCCTGAAGCGAGAAAAGCTTCAGAATCACCTTGGTTTTTAATAATGTCTCTGATGATGGTTGAAGAGATGGCAGCCCATTCCGGACGGGTGTTTAAATAAATCGTTTCAATGTCCGGAGCCATGGCCTGATTCATTAGGGCAATGCTCTTTTCGTATTCGTAGTCGTTGGAGTTTCGAAGTCCTCTCAGGAT
>JANXFM010000082.1 GCA_024959975.1 Flavobacteriales bacterium | reverse complement strand
AAATTTAAAAAACAAACTCGTTGTGCATACTTCGGGAGCTATAGAGCAAGATGTTATTAAATACAAGCATAGAGGCGTACTCTACCCACTTCAAACTTTCTCTAAAGAGAAAAAACTGAATTTTAAAGATGTCCCTTTTTGTATTGAAGCCTCAAAAAGTGAAGACTACAATACGCTTATGCGACTGGCTACTTTACTAAGCCCTATGGTTTACAATATCAATTCTCACCAAAGAAAAGTGTTACACGTAGCAGCTGTTTTCGCCTGTAACTTCAGTAATTACATGTACATGATCTCTGATGAGATACTCAATAAAGAAGGTGTCCCTTTAGATATTCTTCAGCCTTTAATTAAAGAAACTGCCTCCAAAACTTCAAAATACAAACCTAAAGATGTTCAAACCGGACCTGCCGTTAGAAAAGACAAGTCTGCGATAGATGCACATCTTAACTATCTGAAAGAAGGAAATAATTACGATATTTATAAACTCCTTACGGAAACTATAATAAGCAAAAATAACGATGAATTATAAAACGAAACTAAAACAAGTAAAAGCTTTTGTTTTCGATTGCGACGGTGTTTTAACCGATGGTAGCGTAACGCTTATGCCAAATGGTGAACAAGTAAGAAAGATGAGTACACGCGATGGGTATGCACTTCAATTGGCGGTTAAAAAATGTTATGTCGTTGCTGTCATAACCGGTGGTCGTTCAGCAGCTGTTAAAAGTAGAATGAACCGTCTGGGAATTCACGATGTGTATTTGGCTTGCAACGATAAAGTAGATGCCTTAAATGAACTTATGAGTATTTATGACCTAGATGCTGAAAGCATTCTTTACATGGGTGATGATATGCCCGATTTCGAAGTCATGCAAAAAGTAGGTCTTCCAACCTGCCCTGATAATGCAGCACAAGAAATTAAAAACCTATCCGATTACATATCACATAAAAAAGGTGGGGAAGGTTGCGTACGCGATGTCATCGAACAAACTATGAAAATTCAGGGAAAATGGACCAACGATACATCTACAACATCTATATAATTTAAAATCTAATGATTTAAGCTACTTCCGTGAAATATTTAAAACTTGTACGCTTTCAGAATTTAGTAGCCATGGCACTCATACAATACTTGCTACGCTACAGTTTGCTGATACCTACTTATGGTAAAGCAAATGTTTTGGGGGATGTACAGTTTGCGCTACTCGTTTTTAGTATGATCTTAATTGCAGCCGGAGGTTATGTGATTAACGATTATTTTGATATTCGCGTTGATACTGAAAATCAGAATGAAGATGTAATCGTAGGTAGAAGCATTAAACGTAGAGTAGCTTTAACACTTCACATATTCTTAACCACTACAGGTGTTTTATTGGGATTTTACATTGCCTATAAAGTACATTACCTAATCTTAGGTGGTATTATGGCTATCGGAGCTTATATGTTATGGGATTATAGTCTAAGGCTGAAACGTCGCCTGTTTGTGGGAAATTTTATTGTGGCTAAATTATGCGCCATTTTTGTATTCTCACTAGCAGCTTTCGAAATCCTTCCAAAATACGATCTCGAAGCGAGTCGCCATACCTTAATCGTACTTTGTATTTATGCCACTTTTGCGTTCATCTGCAGCCTGATGCATGAAATTATTAAAGATCTTAGAACCGTTGAAGGCGACAAAAAATTTAAGATCCGTACACTTCCAACAGTTTGGGGATTAGATAAAACTAAAGAATTTGTAAAGTGGTTAAGCGTGCTTACAGCATTTATGGTCATTACGGTAGCCATTTATGAATTCAAAACACAGTTTCCTGCACTAGCCTATGCTTTAATATTCCTGATAAGTCCTTTATTCTTATTGAATGTATGGATCTACAAAGCTCAAAAAGCCACAGACTATGAACGTATTTCCAAACTAAATAAGTTTATCATTTTTGCAGGAATTGTTAGTTTGTGTTTCTTTATAAATCAGTGATTAGTTTTCAGTTCCAACTGGCAGAATACGTCATCTATGGGATTCTGAAACAAGCCTATCGGTAGGCAGGCGGCAAAGGCAGGTTCAGAATGACTCACCAACCCTTCGACAAGCTCAGAGTGACACAACCAACAACTAACAACCAACAACTAAATGAAAAACATCATACTCGCTTCACAGTCTCCAAGGAGAAAAGAACTCTTGGAACTTTTAGATCTCAATTTTATAGTTGAGGTACGTGAGGTAGATGAAGTCTTCCCTAAATCTCTTGACGTTACTAAAGTAGCCGAATATCTGGCTAAACTCAAAGCCTCGGCTTTTACTGATATTCATGCCGACCAAATTGTAATCACTGCCGACACTGTGGTTATTCTAGATAAACAAATTCTTGGAAAACCCAAAGACAAAACCGAGGCTGCTAAAATGCTTCAAAGTTTATCAAATCGAAGTCACCGTGTAATTACAGGTGTTTGCATGAAATCGAAAGACAAGATCATCTCTTTTTCCAATACCACCAAAGTCTTTTTTAAGGAACTTACATCTTCAGAGATCGAGTACTACATAGAAAATTACAAACCTTTCGATAAGGCAGGCTCTTATGGAATACAGGAATGGATTGGAGCCATAGGAATCACCAAAATTGAGGGTTCTTACTTTAACGTGGTAGGATTGCCTATTCAAGAATTAAACGAACAATTGCTTACTGGTAATTTTTAAACACGACGACCTTTACAGAACAAGAAATAGAAAAAACAACTCTGAATACAGAGTTATTAATAACTTCTGTATTAGACAATTTTCGCATGCGAGCCATCGCAATACGGAGGATTCTTAGTTTGCTTACACATACACATAGCAGATATTTTTGATTCCTCTACTTTAAAAACCTGGGGTGTCACTTGCGTATTCTTATGGGATCCATTACACCAAGGTTGATTTGTTGACTTTCCACAAGCACACCAAGCATAAGTTTTCCCTTCTACTAAATTTTCCATTTTTGGCTTATTCATAAATATATATTTTAAGTTATACTACGTACATCTTATAAAAGTAGTACGATTATTTTTAAATCCAAACTAAGATACAAATTGGGAAATATAAATCTTATAGTATACTACAAAAACACTTACCACATCACAAGGTAAACATAACCGACTGAATACAAAACAAGTAGCCACACACATCTTTAGACACATCTAAAATCCATTTCATTACATTTGCGCAGATCATAACATCACTACAACACAACATATGTCATTTACATCTTTAGGTTTATCAAGATCTTTATTAAAAATACTAACAGATCAAAAATTCACAAAACCCTACCCGATTCAAGATCAGGCTATTCCTGCTGTTTTAAATGGTAAAGATGTACTGGGAATTGCGAAAACAGGATCCGGAAAAACGGCGAGTTATGTGCTTCCAATCCTGGATAACTTGCAAAAGAATTCCAGCACTAAAAACCGTCATGTAAATGTTCTGGTATTAGTTCCAACACGAGAGCTCGCCGTTCAGGTAAAAGATGTATTTCAGCAATTTGGTTCATCACTTCCTGAAAGAATAAAAACATTAGCTGTATATGGTGGGGTTTCTATCAACCCACAAATGCAAGCGCTAAATCATGTGAATGTATTGGTAGCTACTCCGGGTAGACTGTTAGACTTAGTAGAATCTAATGCCGTACATCTATCCGAAATTAAGACACTTGTTCTCGATGAAGCTGATAAAATGTTGAGTATGGGCTTTAAAGATGAAATTGACCGCATCTTTAAACTCATCCCTAAAAGACGTCAGAATTTACTATTCTCAGCGACCTTAAGCGAAGATATTGACGCCATCAATCAGTTGATCCTTAAAGAACCGGTTCTTATAAAAATTGAAGCTGAAAAAGATTCAATAGAGTTAATAAAACAGGTTGGTTATTGGGTTACCGAAGAAAAGAAAGGCCCGCTACTTCGTTATTTAATTAAGAATGGTGACTTAAAACAAGTTTTAGTATTTACCGCTTCTACTTATAAAGCCGATAATGTAGCCGATAAACTCCGTAAAAATGGTATTGATGCTTCTGCGATTCATAGCAAGAAAAGTCAGACGGCAAGGCTTGATTCTTTAGCGAGATTTAAAGCAGGAACACTAAGGGTACTCGTCGCAACAGATCTGCTGGCTCGTGGTATCGATATTGAATTCCTTCCACATGTAATTAACTACGAATTACCTCGCTCACCTAAAGATTACATTCACCGAATAGGTAGAACAGGTAGAGCCGAATCACCGGGAGATGCGATTTCTTTAATCACTCCCGAAGACAAACACCACTTTAAGATTATCCAAAAAAAG
>JANXFM010000175.1 GCA_024959975.1 Flavobacteriales bacterium | reverse complement strand
TTTATTCCTGTCGTTGCAGACGAAAATGAAGCTGTTAATGTAAACGCTGATTACATTTTTGAACCTTCAAAAACATCTATTGTTGTTGATTTAATTCCTAAGTCTTTAAAGATCCAGTTCTACAAATCTCTTTTAGATTCTCACGCTTCTGAGCACGGTGCCCGCATGACAGCCATGCACAAAGCAACCGATAATGCCCAGGAATTAAAATCTGAATTAAAATTAACTTACAACCGTCAACGTCAGGCAGCAATTACCAATGAGATCCTCGAGATCGTTGGTGGTGCCGAAGCATTGAAACAGTAATAATTTTACCTTCTTAAATATAAAAACCCCGAATATTCGGGGTTTTTTTTATTCAAAAATCACCGTTCGGTTCGCGTAAGATAATATACACCTATTCGTGTGGTGCCAAATCGCTCTCGAAAGAACGACTTTCTCAATATCACGACCTTTACGAACCAGATCTTCTACGCTGTCTTTGTGACTTACGTGAGCTACATTTTGCTCAATAATAGGGCCGGCATCCAGTTCAGCTGTCACATAATGACTTGTGGCACCGATAATTTTAACCCCTCTTTCATGTGCAGAGTGATACGGTTTTGCTCCGGGAAAGGCCGGCAGGAAAGAATGATGAATATTGATAATTCGGTTCGGATAATGTTCTATAAAGTTTTCACTTAAAATTTGCATGTATCGCGACAGCACAACAAACTCAATATTGTGGTCTAACATTAGCTGTAGCTGCTTTTTTTCTTGTTCTGCCTTTGTTTCCTTACTCATAGGCATGTAGTGGTAAGGAATGTCAAAGCGTTTCGCCGTTTCTTCCATGTCGGGGTGATTGCTAATGATAAGCGGAATTTCTACGTTCCACTCCCCTGACCTGTATCTTGAAAGTATGTCGTTAAAACAGTGGTCCATTTTGGAAACCATAAGCGCCATTCGAATCTTTTCATCTCTAAAATGAATCTTATACTGCATTTGGTATTCATTGGCAACCAAAGGGTCAAAATGATCTCCAATTTTATCTCTTGGGATGCTAAAATCATCAAGGGTCCACTCTACCCTCATGAAAAATATTTTTCGCTCACTATCTACGTGTTGATCTAAATCAACAATGTTCCCACCATTCTTAGAAATAAAATCGGTTACGGAAAGAATGATCCCTGTTTCATCAGGGCAATGGATCAACATGATGGCAGTGCTCATAAAATTTTTTTTGTCTAAATTATTAAATGTTCTACTTGAAAACAAGAAGAATGGATGAGCTCATCGAGAAATCTCAAAGGTTTCATGAACAACAACAAACTAAAGAATTATTTTATCTTTGAGATAATGAAGAAATTATTTCGATCTCCCTACAAATTACGAACACGTATCTACGTTTCGATGCTCGCTTTGATCGTGGGCTCTTTCTTTTTTATCGGAATTTTTACGTATTACAATTTTAAAACGCAGAATCAAAACTATCACGACAATAGACTATTGAGGAAAGAAGCTGCCACACTTGCTTCTATTTCATACTTTTTAGAAGCACAAAAAGGTGTAGAACATAGCGGTGAAAGTATTTCCAAACTCTTCCGACACAAAATATATGAGCTTTCCGACATTCATAAACTAGATATTATCATTTATAATTTAAAAGGAGACCTAATTCTCAGTTCTAATAAAGAAATAACACAAAATGATATTATACCTCATAAACTAGATAAACAGCTTTTAAAAGAGCTCAGAGAGGAAAAAAGCAGTGTCAAAAAAGGCTTAACAAATTTTGGTATGGATTATCTGAATTCGTATCAATACATTGCCGATACAAGGCAAGCCCCAATCGCAATTATCAGCATCCCCTATTTTCAATTAGATGAGAACTATAAGCGAGATCTACAAACTTACTTAGTCGCACTCACCCCCATCTATATTCTATTGTTTTTAGGCGCAAGTATTTTGGCATTCTTACTATCACGTCAAATTACCGGGCCTATGCGACGCATATCTGAAATTATGCGCAAGGCAGCATTAATGAAACGCTATATGCCTTTGAAGTGGAACTCTTCCGACGAAATTGGCCAATTGGTACATCAGTACAATTTTATGGTTAAAGAGCTTGAAAAAAGCTCGGAAATGATTGCACAAAACGAAAAAGAAAGTGCCTGGAAAGAGATGGCAAAGCAGGTGGCTCATGAAATTAAAAATCCTTTAACTCCAATGAAGCTCAGTGTTCAGATTTTTGAACGAAAGCTGGATCCGAATGATCCTGAGTTCAAAAATAAAATGAGGAAATTTACCTCTTCAATGGTCGAGCAGATCGACACGCTGGCAAATATTGCTTCCGCATTTTCAGATTTTGCACGTATGCCTTCAAGCAATAAGGAAGAAGTAAACCTGACAAAGATTACTGAAAGTGCCCTGATCTTTTTCGACGCTGTTAAAATTAATTTTACCAAAACTACAGAGCCGTGCTATGTCTATGCAGACAAGAATCAACTCATCCGGATATTAAACAACATACTTAACAATGCTATTGAAGCCATTCCGGAAAATAAAACACCGTTAATTAACGTTTCTTTGGAACAGATTAATGAGAATGCAAAACTGACGATTCAAGATAATGGGATCGGTATTGCAAAAAACCTTCAGGAAAAAATATTCGAGCCTAAGTTCACTACTAAAAATAGCGGTATGGGCTTAGGATTAGCCATTGTTAAACGAATTATTGATGACTTAAATGGTTCCATTCACTTTAGGTCTGAAGAAAATTCAGGCACTACTTTTTTTATTAGCATCCCGCTCTTAAAACAAAAGAACTAATTTTACATCCTAAATAAAATACAGATGGATTACGAAAATATACTTATTGATACAGACGGTTCAATACAAACGATTACCATTAACAGACCTTCAAAATTAAATGCATTAAACAAATCAACCATTGAAGAATTAAGTAAAGCGCTACAGGTCGCCGAAAACAATAATGAACTCAGAGTCATCATCCTCACGGGTGCGGGCGAAAAGGCCTTTGTAGCAGGAGCCGACATTTCTGAATTTGCTCACTTTGCTGTTGAAGAAGGAAAGGCGCTAAGCAAAAAAGGCCACCACGACCTGTTTAACAGAATCGATCATATGAAAACTCCCGTAATCGCAGCAGTTAATGGATTTGCCTTAGGGGGTGGTTTGGAATTAGCTATGTCCGCTCACATTCGCATATTTTCAGAAAATGCACGAGTGGGATTGCCTGAAACTTCTTTGGGGGTGATTCCCGGATATGGTGGTACGCAACGCCTGGCTCAGATTGCAGGAAAAGGAAGGGCCATGCAAATGGTCTTGTCTGCCGAAATGATTGATGCTGCTACAGCATTAAATTACGGAATTACCAATAAAATTGTGCCCTTAGAAGAACTGACGGAAGCCGCTAAAAAAATGGCAAAAAAGATCATTAAAAACTCCCCTGTGGCAATTGCAACAGCAATTCAATGTATCAATGCAAATTACACCTCGGGCGTTGATGGACTTGCATTTGAAATAAATGCATTTGGTGAATGTTTTGGAACTGCTGACTTTAAAGAAGGAACAAGGGCGTTTTTAGAAAAAAGAAAAGCTGATTTTTAATTTCAGCCATTAACGAATAAACAACAAATCATTGAGTTTACTTAAAAAATTAGTCGGGCAAACAGCGATCTACGGTCTAAGTAGTATTGTAGGGCGATTGCTCAACTTTTTGTTAGTACCTCTTTACACCGGTATTTTTACCCCGGGAGAATACGGTGTGTTCTCTGAGTTAATGGCGGTTGTAGCCTTTGCAATGGTCGTGTTGACTTATGGCTTCGAAACCGCTTTTTTCCATTACACAAACAAAGAAGAGGACTCTGAAAAAGTGCTGTCTACAGGCTTTATCTCTCTGTTGATCACTTCCCTCCTATTCCTTATTCTTACCGCATTCTATTCGCAATCCATTGCCAACCTGTTACATGTTCCGGAATATCCAAATTTTATCAATTGGCTCGTATGGATCTTGGTTTTAGATGTTTTAACAACACTACCATTTGCCAAATTAAGAGTTGATCACAGATCCTGGCGCTTTGCTTCTATTCGTCTGGTAAATATTGCTGTGAACATTGGTTTAAATCTTTTCTTTTACCTGCTTTGCCCCTATTTGTTGAAACAAGGAATAGCCCTAAACTTTATAGAAAGTATTTACGATCCTGCTATGGGAATAGGCTACATTTTTATTTCTAATTTGATAGCCAGTGCCACCATGTTCCTTCTGCTTACGCCTGAAATTTTCAAACTTAAAATCTCGTTCGACTTTGCTGTTTGGAAAAAAATGGGGAAATATGGATTTCCACTATTAATAGGTGGTTTAGCCTATGTAACCAATGAAATGGCTGACCG
>JANXFM010000120.1 GCA_024959975.1 Flavobacteriales bacterium | reverse complement strand
TGGTTCACGAACAAAAAACATTTTACTCATGAGTGATCCGGCCAAAAGAATCGTCGATAAGATGTACGAAAACGATGCTTTCAGTCAATGGCTGGGCATCAAACGCTTGGAAGATGGCGCCGGAAAATCGGTACTGCAAATGACTGTTCGCAAAGAAATGCTGAACGGATTCGACATAGTACATGGCGGCATCACCTATTCTTTAGCCGACAGTGCTCTGGCATTTGCTTCTAACGGACATGGGAAAAAAGCAGTTTCAGTGGAAACTTCAATCTCGCATACCGAAACTTGTAAAGAAGGTGATATTTTAACAACACATACCGAAGAGATGAGCCTGTCGAATAAAATTGGTGTTTATCAAATTACAATCACAAATCAAGATGATAAAATAGTGGCCTTATTTAAGGGTACGGTTTACAGAACGAGTAAAGATTGGGAGATTTGAAAAGGTACCAGGTATTACGAATTGAAAATTAATTATCATTCTGAATTTGTCGAAGGGTGCTAACTAACACGTTGACACAAAAGCATTTTGAATATTAAACCGGAAGGACTGACTTGTTTTTATTTTCGTAGTATTTGAAGAAAGGAGAATAGCGTTGGGTGAAGGAGCAACAAGCGAGCTTGCCTGCCTTTGGCAGGCGAAGCGGCTCTTGTTGCGGCAGATAAGAGCCTTTCATTCAAATCAAGAAAAGAAAATGAAGTCTTGATTTTTTCGTTCTTTTGCATCAAGGCAAAAGAACTAACTAAATTTATTTTATGATAATGAGTGATTTTTCTACCTATTAAAACAACGAACCAATTCTTATTATTAGATTAAAAAAATATGGAGACAGCATACATCATAGACGCAATTCGAACGCCCTTTGGAAATTTTGGAGGCTCTTTAGCCACCACAAGAGTAGATGATCTGGGAGCTTTGGTCATCAAAACCTTGATGGATAGAAATCCAAGTGTACCTAAAGAAGCTATTGAAGATGTAATTATGGGCTGTGCCAATCAGGCCGGAGAAGACAACCGAAATGTAGCGCGTATGTCCTTGCTTCTGGCAGGTCTTCCCTACTCCGTTCCCGGTGAAACGATAAACCGTTTATGTGCATCGGGCATGTCGGCCATTATCAATGCAAGTCGGGTAATCCAATTGGGCGATGCCGATGTGATGCTTGCCGGTGGTGTAGAAAATATGACACGTGGTCCCTGGGTGACGTCAAAAGCTTCCAAACCTTTTGGCAGAGATGTAGAAATGCACGACTCCAGTTTCGGATGGCGCTTTGTAAATAAGAAGCTCGATGCCATGTACGGGACAGAAGGTATGGGGTCTACTGCCGAAAATCTGGCTGAACTTTATCATATCTCCAGAGAAGACCAGGATAAATTTGCCTTAAACTCACAACAAAAAGCTGCTAAAGCACAAACCGAAGGTCGTTTTGACGAGGAAATAGTTTCTGTTAAAATCCCTCAAAGAAAAAAAGACCCGATCATCTTCGCAAAAGATGAATTTATCAAAGCAAACAGCTCTTTAGAAGTTTTAGGAAATCTAAGAACGGCTTTTAAAAAAGACGGAACGGTAACTGCCGGAAATGCATCCGGATTAAACGACGGAGCCGCTGCCCTACTTTTGGCTTCTGAAAATGCCATTGCGAAATACAACTTAAAACCCATCGCTAAAATTGTAAGTTCTGCCGTGGTAGGTGTGGAACCTCGCATTATGGGAATTGGCCCGGTTAAAGCTTCTGAAAAAGCACTCGCGAAAGCCAACTTAACTTTAGACGACATGGACATCATCGAATTAAACGAGGCTTTCTCTGCACAGTCTTTGGCCTGCATCCGTGAAATGGGATTGAAAGATGATGATGCACGCATCAACCCGAATGGAGGAGCCATTGCGCTAGGACATCCACTAGGTGTTTCCGGAACACGCATCATTCAAACCGCTTCCCTGGAATTGCAAAAACAAAACAAACGTTATGCCCTTTGCACCATGTGTATCGGAGTTGGACAAGGTTACGCAACCATTATCGAACGAGTCTAGTTTGGTTGCTGGCTGATCGTTGGTGGTTTAATGTCCATGCCTAAATAATGTTGACCGTTTTTGACAACTCATCACTCATCAACATTGTCAGTCTGAGCCTGTCGAAGCGCATCACTGGTCACTGCCAACTGGTCACTCAAACAACATTTTCAAGCCTTCCCTTTTGAGAGGCTTTATTTTTTTCCTAAATTTAGTAACAATAAAATCATACTTCCCTCTTAATTTTAAAATGCATGTTTGTAATTCGAATTAAACACTCTATTCTCCCCACCGACTAAAATGTTTACATAAAAAACAAGAATGTTTCCATATGGGAAAAGACTTTATATGATTTAACACAATAAATCGGGAACTATTCCCACCACACAACTATTAACACAATTAAAAAATTTAATCATGAAAAAAATTAGTGTAATTCTCTGCTTATTTATTTCAACATTATTAATAGCACAAAACACAACGGAACCTATAAAGGTAAAGGAGTTTAAGCTTGAAAATGGTTTAACAGTCATGCTGAGCGAGAACCATAATGTACCACAGGTTTTTGGAGTCGTAGCCGTAAAAGCCGGAGGAAAGAATGATCCAAAAGACGCTACCGGAATTGCTCATTATCTGGAACATCTGCTTTTTAAGGGAACGGAAACAATGGGAACCATTGATTACACGAAAGAAAAACCCTTTTTAGATGAGATCAACAACTTGTATGAAAAATTAGGCCAAACAAAAGATGAAGAAGAACGAAAAAAAATTCAGAAACAAATTAATGAGCAATCGAAGAAAGCAGGAGAATTTACGATTGCCAATGATATGGATAAACTTCTGACTGAAATTGGAGCAACCGGAGTAAATGCATTTACAACAGAGGATTTTACTGCTTATCATAACACTTTTCCTTCGAAACAACTTGAAAGGTGGTTGGAATTGTACAGTCATCGTTTTGAAAAGCCTGTTTTTCGTCTTTTCCAATCGGAATTAGAAATAGTATATGAAGAAAAAAACAGGTCTATGGACAGTGGCTTTGGTCAGGTGTTTGAAGAGCTTTTAAAAAATGTTTACAAAAAGCACCCTTATGGTCAGCAAACGATATTGGGGAGTGTAGAACATTTAAAAAATCCTTCATTACAAAAAATGTATGAGTTTTATAACACGTATTATGTGGCTAATAATATGGTATTGGCATTATCCGGTGATTTTGATTCTGAATCGGTTATTCCTTTAATTGAGGCTAAGTTTGGTAAATGGAGGTCAGGTCAGGTACCTAAATTTCCAAAATATGAAGAAGAAGAATTTTTAAACAGGGAATTGATAGTAAAAAAATTAACCCCTGTCAAAATAGGAATTATGTCATTTAGAACACCTGAAAGCGGACATCCCGATGAAATTAAATTGGATCTGGCTTTTCAAATTTTATCTAATTATGAAATGACCGGTTTATTAGATAAAATAAGTGATGAAGGCAAAATTATGGAGGCTGGAGCAATGCCAATGGCTTATAATGACTATGGCACAGCCTTGATTTATTATATCCCTAAAATTATTGGACAAAAACTAGAAGCTGCTGAAGCTATTGTTAAAGAACAACTTGAAAAATTAAAACAAGGAGACTTTTCTGACGACTATTTTAATGCCATAAAACTAAACAAACAAAAAGAGATCGATCTGTTGTGGGAAAATAACGAAGACAGAGCTTATGAAATGATCTTATCATTTACACAAAACAGAAAATGGGATCAGTATTATGCCAGATATAAAAGTATAAAAGACATTACAAAACAAGATGTAATCGAGGTAGCTAACAAATATTTTAATGACAATTATTTGTGTTTTAATTCAAAAATGGGTTTTCCAAAAAAAGAAAAATTAAACAAACCTGGATTTGAGCCAATAGAATCAAAAAATGAGGTGAGATCCGAATTTGGGGAACACTTTATGAAAATAAAAACCACAAAATCAACGCCTACTTTTGTCAACTTTGAAAAAGATGTTATTTCCAAAAAAGTAACTGATTATTTCACGGTTAATCAAGTAAAAAACCCTTTTAACAAAGTCTTTGATCTGGAGATTAAATATGGAGTAGGTAAATATAAGATCCCGATGCTTCGACAGTTAGAATACTATTTAACTTTATTGGGAACAAAAGACAAAAGTGTTTTAGAATTAAAAGAAGCCTATCACAATTTGGGAGCCTCCTATTATTTTGAAGCTTCAGATGAGACTTTTGCCATGCATATTTCCGGAATGGAAGAAAACCTTGAGGAGATTTTAAAAATCACCCAAGACTTTATTACGAATGTTCAACCTGATGAAAGTAAAATAAAAAAAATGCTGGGAGATCTTAAAGCAGAAAAAAAGATAAACAGGAGAGAACCCGGATATATTGCACGATCATTAAATGCGTATATTTTGTTAGGAGATGAGGCTCCTCTGTTAAGAGAACTAACAAAAAAACAGATGAAAAAACTCACAGGGCAAGAACTAATAACTGCCTACCAAAAAGTATTGAACTATGAAACAACAATAAATTTTGTCGGCAATAGAGACATTAATCATGTTGCAGGATTATGTAATAAATACCTTGTTCAAAAAGAAAAATTAGAACCTAAGCAAGAGGTTTTAGTTTTGGACAGAATAACACCTTCCAACACGAAAATTTATGTTGTAAATAATAAAAAAGCCGTTCAGAGTCAGATCGTATTTAACATAGAAGGAAGTGCAAGAGACAACAAGAAAGGAGCACAGATAAATGCTTTCAATTCTTATTTCGGTGGAGGAATGTCCAGCTTAGTATTTCAGGAGATAAGAGAATTCAGATCATTGGCCTATAGTGCCTATGGTAATTATACCATGGCAAAGAAGGAAGGGAAGAACAATATTTTCAGAGCTTATATCGGATGTCAGGCAGATAAAACAAATGATGCGATAGATGCCATGCTGAATCTAATTAATCATATGCCTGAAAAATCAGAAAGAATGGAAATGATACGATCTTCAATTATTGAGGAAACGCAATCATCAAAGCCAAATTTCAGAGATCTCTTAAGTAAAGTGGAAACATGGAAAACTCAAGGTTATCAAGCTGACCCAAATGAAATATATTTAAAACAATATGATGAAATGAATTTTGAAGATCTTGTAAATTTTTACAAAACTGAAATTCAAAACAAACCACTAAGTATTGCCATAGTCGGTGATGTAAAAAGATTTGATCTGAAAAAACTAGAACAATACGGAGAAGTAATTAAAGTAAAAGCCACTAAATTGTATGTGAATTAAAGAGCGTAAAATAAATCAAAAACAGACTTTTTTGGACTTTACTCCTATGACCTTCCTTAACCTTAGGTTTAAACCCAAGGTTAAGGAAGGGAAGTTATATAAGTAAATTAGGCTAAGTTCTTCAACATCACAATTTCGTTTTCCCCCAGGTTTTGTAAACATCGGCTTGTTTAGGCCTGTCTGAAGGAATCGCTCTAAGAGGCTTACATTCTTTTAATGTATTCTTACAATCGTCGGGCAATTGCTGATACAAACCCGTTCCTTTGGTTTTCCATTCGATCATTTCATCGCTCACATCTTTCACCACTTTGGCAGGATTGCCAACAACTACTTTTCGTTCAGGAATAATCGTATTCGCAGAAACAAAACACAGAGCGCCAATAATGCAGTTGGCCCCAATTTCACAATCATCCATCACAACGGCATTCATACCCACCAAAACATTCGCTCCAATAGTGCCGCCATGAATAATCGCTCCATGACCAATATGAGCCCCTTTCTTTAAGGTAACCGTAGTTCCCGGAAACATATGTATCACACAATTTTCCTGAACATTACAACCATCTTCAATAATAATCGCTCCCCAGTCACCCCTGATGACTGCTCCGGGTCCTATGTACACATCTTTACCAATAACCACATTGCCTGTAACATTGGCTTGTGGATGAACAAAAGAACTTACGTGTATCACTGGTTTGTATCCGTTAAATTCAAAAATCATATTGTTGGTTTATTAGTTGTGTTCACCCTGAGCCTGCCTACCACAGGGTTGGTTATTATTAATTAACTGCAATATACTGAAATTAACAATTGACTAAATCATGAATAATTAGTCAAATCTATCAACAAATATTATTTCTCTAAACAAATTGGTTTAACAATTGAAAAAATGTAAATTTAAGAGACACAAATGTTACAATATGCACGCATACAAGGTTCAAACAAAAGATCAAATCTTATTACACGTCCATCAATGGAACAACGACAAAAAACCCAAGGGAACCATTTGCATCATCCACGGACTGGGAGA
>JANXFM010000194.1 GCA_024959975.1 Flavobacteriales bacterium | reverse complement strand
CTTTCTTTACAGGAAGATATTGATGGTGGACTTGGTTACTACAATACCAGTAAAAAGGTTTCTGCTATTTTCTTAGTATTCTTTGCCGTTACATCTTCAATGATGGCCTGGGATTGGATTATGTCTATCGACACACACTGGTTCTCTACATTATTCGGATGGTATGTGTTCGCCAGCATGTTTGTAACAGCTTTAGTTGTTATTTTTATGACGGTAATACACCTAAAAAAACAAGGTCAGTTAGAGCTTGTAAATGAAAATCATATCCACGATCTGGGTAAATTTATTTTTGCCTTCAGTATTTTTTGGACTTACCTGTGGTTCTCTCAATTCATGTTGATCTGGTACGCAAATATTCCTGAGGAGGTAACATACTACATTGCCCGTTTTGATGAGTACAAAGTGCCATTTATCACAGCACTGGTACTGAATTTTGCTGTACCTGTTCTTATGTTAATGAGCCGCGATTCCAAACGTTTTTCAGGTACGGTTATTACCATCGGTTCGATTGTTTTAGTTGGACACTACTTAGACTTCTTTGTAATGATCATGCCCGGTACTGTGGGTGGTCACTGGAGTTTAGGATTTGTAGAAATTGGTACTTTCCTTGGGTTTGCAGGTTTGTTTATTCGAGTTGTTACTAAGAAATTAGCGAGCATGGAACTTACACCTAAGAATCACCCGATGCTTAATGAAAGTAAGCACTTCCACATCTAAAAGACATATTTTCTAATTCATATTAAAAGCCGGTTTGAGAGATACTCAAACCGGCTTTTTTTGTTTCACCCCTCCGTCACTTCGTGACACCTCCCCATAAATAGGGAGGATAAAAACTGAATGTTGAAAGCTGATTGCTTAAAAAAGTACGTCATCCTGAGCTTGTCGAAGGGTGAGCCTGTCGAAGAGCGACTTACGCCCTATCCGTCGACAAGCTCAGTATGACACCTTAAGACTTATCACTTTAGGCATTTAAAGTACTTTTAAATTTTTAGTTGCGCCCCTTTGGGTCTTGTGCAGTTACTTAGAATCCCGAAGGGATGTTACGAGGCACCACACATACATAAAGCCCCGGAGGGGCGAAACCAAATTTGATAAACGGATTCTCAGAATGAAGAGCGAAAAAAAATCCCCCCGAAATTCGGAGGGATTTGATATTTAGTCTAAAAATTTATTAGAATGGTAAGTCATCTTCGGGGCTTGCTGGAGCAACGGGCTCTGCAGGAGGCATGTCGCCAGCTGCAGTAGGCTGCATTGCCTCAACTTTTTGAATTCTCCAGGCATCTAAAGTATTAAATACTCTAATTTCAGCTGATGGATCTTTTTGCCATTCTCTACCACGTAAATTGAAGAAAATTTCAACTTTATCGCCGACACTAAATTGGTCAATTAAATTTGTTTTGTCTTGAACCAATTGAAACATTAAAACTTGTGGGTATTGCTCTTCGGTTTCAATTACAAATTCTCTCTTTTTAAAGCGGTCGCTGATGACTTGTTCATCGTGAATGCGCTTTACTTTTCCTTCTACAGACAGATTGCTCATTTTATACTCGGTTTAGTTTGTCAATTAATAATGTGCTCCAGGCTTCTACTACTTTGTTTTCTTCCAGTAAAGCCTTGGCATGATAGTGCAATTCTTCTCTAGTTTCTTCGTCGTCAGTAGTTGTGTGTAAGATGTGTGCAATATCTGTATTTTCTTTGAATTTATCGACATCTTCTACAGACGGAAGTGCTTCAATATTTGCCAATTTCGCCAAATCATTTCCCGAAAGGATAAAACTACTGCGAATACGTGCCGGTAGTTGATCGTAACCGATTCCAATTTTGGAACCAGGCTTTTTGACTTCGAAGATTGATTCACCCGAAGCTCTGCAATACCAGTTAGCTCCCATACGACCGACAAGATCAATTTTATGTGGGTCTATTTGTTGATTTGGGTTAAGCACACTTTCTGAAATATGCATTTTTACAATTTCACAGATCACTAAATTTCCTGCACCTCCTTCTTCTCCAAGAGAAATGATTTCTTTTACAACACATTCTAGTTGTACGGGAGATTCTTTTACTCTAAAAGGTTTTACAATGTCTGATTTGACAGCAGTAAAACCGGCTTTTACAAATTCGTTTACTCCTTCTTCATATTCTCCACTCGAAAGAGAAGTTTGTTCAACGATATCGTAAGATACAACGTTAATGACCACCTCTTGGGTTTTGGAAGCGTTTTCCAGAGTATGTTTCGTAGTATTGTTACGAGTTCTTCTGGCAGGAGAGAAAATAGCTATTGGAGGGTTTGCACTAAAGACATTGAAAAAAGAGAAAGGGCTTAAATTAGGCTTTCCTTTCTCATCGAGAGTACTTGCCAGAGCAATGGGGCGAGGGCCCACTGAACCCATTAAATATCCGTGTAAGTCTTTCGTGTTTAATTCTTTTGGATCTATTGTAAGCATAGTTTTTTTGTCGTAAAAACAAATGTAGGTATTTGGGACTTGTTGTGCAATATGAAAAAAAGAATAAAAATGTTTTTTTGGTTGCTGAAGATGAAAATAGTTTTAAATTTGCAACCGCATAAGTCGAAAGGCTTGTGGATTTACCAGCGGATATG
>JANXFM010000118.1 GCA_024959975.1 Flavobacteriales bacterium | reverse complement strand
GGTGGGAACATCAAATTTATCTCTTATGAAGACGGGAAGGTTTCGGTATTACTTCAGGGAGCTTGTAGCGGATGCCCTTCTTCTACCGTGACCTTAAAACAGGGAATAGAAAATATGCTAAAAGAAATGCTTCCTACTCTGGTAAATGAGGTGGTCGCAATAAACGGCTAACTATTTGTGTTTCAAGATATTTATCTGTAAATTGTACTTGTTGTTTAGAGCAACATCCGTTCGTAGATAAATAATTTAGTATCAGTTTCATTAGATTATCTACCTAGCATAAGAGCCTGTAGGAATACAGGCTTTTTTTATTTTATGAGAAACGAAGAATTTATACGAATCAGACTGGTAGAAGAAAGTCAAAAATTGCTAGATGGTCAATTCTATTTTCCGACTTTTTCTTTAGTAAGTCAGGGCATTGAAACTCTGGGAGCTTTTATTGACAAAAAGCCACTTGCTGCAAAAGCACAATCCAAAAAGAGGTTTCATCTTGCCATACAACAACTTTTTGCAATTGAGTACAAACAGTTGAATGATGACCATTGGCTTTACAAACAGCTGAGATGTAATTTGAGCCATATGTGTAGCACAGGAGCGTTTATTACCTTATGCGCTAGAAAACAAAACAAAGAGCAACATCTTGATTTAATTGAAGGGAAACGCCTTTTTATCATCGAAGACTTCGTAGAAGACTTCCACAAGGCCTGTTTTCAAGTCATCAACCTTTTAGAAAAGGGCGAACTCAGGCAAAAAGCGATGGCTTTGAATGAAATCGACACACATAAACCATAGACATTCAGGAATTCAACGTATTTTTGCAAGTAAATTCATTCGCATGACTGTACATCCATATTCTCGACCGCGTAGACTGCGTAAATCTGCAGCCATACGCTCTTTGGTACAAGAAAACCATATTCAGGCCAGTGATTTCATTGTTCCCCTATTTTTTATGGAAGGTGAAAATGCAAAAGAAGAAATTGCTTCTATGCCGGGTTATTTTCGTTTTACACTCGATTTATTACTCGAAGAAGTAAAAGCCTGTTACGATTTAGGGCTTCGAAGTGTTTTACTTTTTGCTAAAGTTCCCGATGAGTTGAAAGACAATACAGGCTCCGAGGCATTAAATCCTGATGGATTGATGCAAAGAGCAATTAAAGCGATCAAAAAGTTTCACCCTGAGATGTATGTGATGACGGATGTCGCTTTAGACCCATATTCTTCAAATGGTCATGATGGTATTGTAGAGGATGGGGAAATTGTAAATGACCCCAGCGTTGAAATGTTGGGGGAAATGGCACTTACACATGCACAAGCAGGAGCTGATATGGTTGCTCCTTCGGACATGATGGACGGTAGAATTGGCTACATACGTGAGGTCTTAGAGGAAAATGATTTTCCGAATGTGGGAATTATGTCTTATTCGGTAAAATATGCTTCTTGTTTTTACGGCCCATTCCGGGATGCACTAGATTCTGCTCCGGGATTTGGAGATAAAAAAACGTACCAAATGGATCCTGCCAATGCTGAAGAAGGCCTTCGAGAATGCGCCTTAGATATTCAGGAAGGTGCTGATATTATTATGGTAAAACCGGGGATGCCTTATTTAGATATGGTACGATTGGTAAAAGAAAAGTTTGATGTTCCCGTTGCAGCATATCAGGTGTCAGGGGAGTTCTCAATGATGCACGCTGCAGCCGAAAAAGGGTGGCTAAACCTTGAAGAGGCAATGCTTGAATCTGTGATTGGATTTAAACGTGCCGGAGCAGATTTAATTGCCAGTTATTTCGCCAAAGATATTGCGAGAATATTGAAAGCCTGACGGTCGGCTCACAGCTCTCAGGAAATAGAAGTGATTAGTTCATAAAGTAAATCTACCTACGGATAAAACATAAAAAATCAGTCTGATTATGACAAGTAAAGAACTCTTTGAAAGAGCTCAAATTTTTATTCCCGGTGGAGTAAACTCGCCGGTTCGCGCCTTTAAATCGGTTGGCGGAACCCCCGTTTTCTTTAGAGAGGCCAAAGGATCAATAATGATTGATGTTGAAGGCAAAGAATACATTGATTTCATCGGTTCCTGGGGCCCCATGATCTTAGGTCATAGTTACCCGCCGGTATTAGATGCATTAAAAAATGCTGCGGACAGATCTACTTCTTTTGGAGCTCCAACGGAGCTAGAAACGAATATTGCAGAACTTATCTGCGAGATGATGCCGGGTGTTGACAAGGTGCGTATGGTAAATTCAGGTACGGAGGCTTGTATGAGTGCCATTCGCGTAGCGCGAGCTTACACAGATCGCGAGAAGTTCATCAAGTTTGAAGGATGCTATCACGGACATGCAGATGCTTTTCTGATCAAAGCAGGTTCCGGAGCCATCACTTTAGGCGTGCCAAATTCTCCCGGAGTAACAAGTGGCACAGCCAAAGACACACTTCTTGCTCGTTACAACGATTTGGCTCAGGTAGAAGAAATTCTTACGAATAATAAAGATGAAGTAGCAGCCATCATATTAGAACCTGTTGCGGGAAATATGGGTTGCATTCCTCCTAAAGAGGGATTTTTAGAAGGCTTGCGCAAGCTTTGTGATCAACACGGAGTTGTTTTAATTTTTGATGAGGTAATGACTGGTTTCCGTCTTTCTGCAGGTGGTGCACACAAACGATTCAACATTCAACCTGACATGGTTTGTATGGGGAAGGTTATTGGTGGCGGATTGCCCGTAGGTGCTTTTGGTGGTAAAGAGGAGATTATGAATATGGTAGCTCCCTTGGGGCCTGTTTACCAAGCCGGAACACTTTCAGGAAACCCATTGGCTATGTCTTGCGGGTACACGCTTTTGAAAGAGCTAAACGATGATCCGGCCATTTTTGAAGCCTTGGAAGAAAAGACAGCATACCTTGAAAAAGGAATGCGACAGGTATTTGATAAGTACAATTTAAAGGTTTGTATTAATCGTTTAGGGTCGATGATAAGTTTTCACTTTAATATTGATGAAGTAGTGAATTTTGATGACGCTTGTGCTGCAGATGCTGACTATTTCAAAAAAGTATTCCATGGAATGTTGAAAAGAGGGGTCTACTTAGCTCCCTCGGCTTTTGAAACTTTATTTATTGCCCGTACACACAGTAAAGAATTGCTTGACAAAACGATTCAGGCTCTAGACGAAACAATTCAGGAAATTGAAGCATGAGTTTGTACATAGGATATCTTGAAACAGCCCTTTTACGAATCTAATGAAAAAAGAATTTCAATTTAAAGAAGGTGAAGTTTTACTCATCAATAAACCCATCCATTGGACGAGTTTTCAGGTGGTAAACAAGTTGCGTTGGCTAATTAAAAGAAAGCTTCAGGTAAAAAAGATAAAAGTTGGTCATGCCGGAACTTTAGATCCTTTGGCCACAGGTTTAATGATTATTTGTACCGGAAAAAAGACCAAAGAAATAGATCAATACCAAGCTGCCCAAAAAGAATACATCGCCACCATAAAGCTAGGGGCAACGACCCCAAGTTATGATGGGGAAACCGTAGAGAACTATTTTTATGGAACGAAACACATTAATAATGACTTAATTACAAAAACAATTCTTACCTTCCTTGGCGATACACAGCAATACCCTCCGATTTTTTCGGCAATTAAAGTAGGAGGAAAAAAACTGTATGAAAGTGCTCGAAAAGGAAAAGACATCGAAATAAAACCCAGAAGTATCAGCATTAAAGAATTGGAAATTCTAAGTATTGAAATGCCTTATGTTAAGTTTCGAGTGGCATGTAGTAAAGGGACTTACATTCGTTCTCTTGCATACGATATTGGCAGGGCGCTGAATAGTGGTGCCTGGTTATGTAAATTGCAAAGAACAAGAATTGGCGTGTACTCAATAAAAAATGCGATTGATATCCAAGACTTTGAGGATGTGATGAAGTCACCATAATTTCGTAAAATTTTATTTTATTTCCTATATTTGCATGCTTAAAAAAATAGACGTTCTATGATCACCAAAATGAAACTTTCCCACTTCAGCTACGAGTTGCCGGAAGAGTTGTTGGCTAAAAGACCAACAAAAAACCGCGACGAGTCTAGATTGATGGTGGTACATCGCGATACGGGTAAAATTGAACACAGACAATTTAAAGACCTCATTGATTATTTTGATAATCAGGATGTTATTATCTTGAATAACACCAAAGTTTTTCCTGCACGCATGTATGGAAATAAAGAAAAAACAGGTGCTAGAATTGAAGTTTTCTTATTACGGGAGTTAAATGAAGATAATCGTCTTTGGGATGTTTTAGTTGACCCGGCAAGAAAAATACGTATTGGTAACAAATTGTATTTTGGTAAAGATGGCTCTTTAGTTGCTGAGGTTATTGATAATACAACTTCCAGAGGACGAACATTGCGATTTTTATTTGATGGTTCGTACGAAGCGTTCAGAGAAAAATTGAATGAACTGGGAGAAACTCCACTTCCAAAGTACATCGATCGCGATCCTGATGCGGAAGATAAAGAGCGGTATCAAACGGTCTATGCAAAAGAGCAGGGCGCTGTTGCTGCACCTACTGCAGGACTGCACTTTAGTAAGCATCTGTTAAAACGTTTGGAGATTAAAGGAATTGATTTTGCTGAAGTGACTCTTCATGTTGGTTTGGGGACTTTCCGTCCGGTAGAGGTTGAAGATTTATCTAAACATAAGATGGAGTCTGAGAAGATTTCCATTAATGAAGAAGCTTGTAATATTGTGAATAATGCACTTAAAGAGAAAAAAAGAATTTGTGCTGTGGGTACAACGACTCTAAGAGCCATTGAAAGTTCTGTTTCTACACATGGAACACTTAACCCATTTGATGGATGGACAAATAAGTTCATTTTCCCTCCGTATGAGTTTAAAATTCCGAATTGTATGATTACGAATTTACACACTCCTAAGTCAACATTAATGATGCATACCGCGGCTTTCTGTGGTTTTGAACTGCTGAAAAAGGCCTATGCGGAAGCCATAAAAGAGAAATACAATTTCTTTACTTATGGTGATGCCATGTTGATCTTGTAATTGGTAAAAACAATATTTTTACAGAAAAGCTAAGAGATGTCTAATCTTTTAGCTTTTTTTGTTTTGAATAAGTTAAATTTTAAAGATTAAAAGCTACACAGTACTTTGTACTTAGAAATGAAACGATACGCAATCATAGTAGCCGGAGGTAGCGGGCAAAGAATGAAAAGCCCTGTTCCCAAGCAATTCATGGAATTGAATGGGAGGCCTGTATTGATGCATACGATTGAAAAATTTTACAGCGCCGGATCTTCGATTCATAGTGTTGTTGTTTTACCAAAATCTCATCACAGTGCCTGGGCCACACTTTGTCATAAACACCATTTCAATATTCCACATCAAATATGTGAAGGTGGAATAAGCAGATTTCAATCCGTAAAAAATGGTTTACAACTTTGTGTTGGAGAATCCATTATTGCGGTGCATGATGGCGTACGACCATTAATCAGCCCGGATTTTATTTTGAATTTGTACAAAGAGGCTGAATCTAATCATGCCGTTATTCCGGTTTGTCCGGTGTCAGAATCTATTCGTATGGTGATCGGTGATGATAGTAAAGCACTTGATCGCAGTCAGTATTATTCGGTACAAACACCACAGTGTTTTTTGTCAGACCTGCTTCATAAAGCTTATCAGCAAGAAGAACGACCTACCTTTACCGATGACGCTTCTGTGGTGGAAGCTTTGGGCGAAAAGGTTCATCTTTTTGAAGGTGAGAGCTCTAATATTAAAATTACGACCCCTAAAGATTTGCTATTAGCTGAGGCTATTTTGAAGGGTTAATTTTTACCGGGCAATTTGTAACCCATTTTTTCCCTATTCTTATTCGTTGAATTTAATGATTGTAGATATTGTAATACTTCTTTAATTGTAGAATCATTCACTTTTAATTTCCCTTCTATCAATTCAATTTTTCGAAGTAATACTTCATTGTCCATAATAAACCGACGCATTTTAGTAAACAAACGAATAATGTGAATATTTACCTGTATGGCTCTGGGACTTTTTAATACACTTGATAATTGAGCAACTCCCTGCTCAGTGAACACGAAAGGTTTGTAGCGTAAGCCCATTTTAACTTCAACATTGGAGGTGCCAA